>NZ_JAPVZK010000005.1:0-90598 GCF_041432345.1 Streptococcus sp. 27098_8_103 | reverse complement strand
GGTCCCGTAGTGTAGCGGTTATCACGTCGCCCTGTCACGGCGAAGATCGCGGGTTCGATTCCCGTCGGGACCGTTTAAGATAACGCAAGTTATTTTAGACTCGTTAGCTCAGTTGGTAGAGCAATTGACTTTTAATCAATGGGTCACTGGTTCGAGCCCAGTACGGGTCATATATGCGGGTTTGGCGGAATTGGCAGACGCACCAGATTTAGGATCTGGCGCTTAACGGCGTGGGGGTTCAAGTCCCTTAACCCGCATTAAGATATAATAAATGAGCCGGCTTAGCTCAGTTGGTAGAGCATCTGATTTGTAATCAGAGGGTCGCGTGTTCAAGTCATGTAGCCGGCATTTTTAGATAGAAGAAAACAGTGCGAACGTAGTTCAGTGGTAGAACACCACCTTGCCAAGGTGGGGGTCGCGGGTTCGAATCCCGTCGTTCGCTTAGAGAGGCCGGGGTGGCGGAACTGGCAGACGCACAGGACTTAAAATCCTGCGATTGGTAACGATCGTACCGGTTCGATTCCGGTCCTCGGCATAAACTAATGAGCACCCTTAGCTCAACTGGATAGAGTACCTGACTACGAATCAGGCGGTTAGAGGTTCGACTCCTCTAGGGTGCATTTTTCTATTTAACTCGGGAAGTAGCTCAGCTTGGTAGAGTACTTGGTTTGGGACCAAGGTGTCGCAGGTTCGAATCCTGTCTTCCCGATATATGGCGGTGTAGCTCAGCTGGCTAGAGCGTCCGGTTCATACCCGGGAGGTCGGGGGTTCGATCCCCTTCGCCGCTATAAAGATCTTGTTGGACCTTTAGCTCAGCTGGTTAGAGCTCTCGGCTCATAACCGAGTGGTCGTAGGTTCAAGTCCTACAAGGTCCATTTGAATAGTATGGAGGATTACCCAAGTCCGGCTGAAGGGAACGGTCTTGAAAACCGTCAGGCGTGTAAAAGCGTGCGTGGGTTCGAATCCCACATCCTCCTTTTGTATTAACGCGGGATGGAGCAGCTCGGTAGCTCGTCGGGCTCATAACCCGAAGGTCGTAGGTTCAAATCCTGCTCCCGCAATAAGGCTCGGTAGCTCAGTTGGTAGAGCAATGGATTGAAGCTCCATGTGTCGGCGGTTCGATTCCGTCTCGCGCCATTTTTACTTATAGTGTGTATGCGGGTGTAGTTTAGTGGTAAAACTACAGCCTTCCAAGCTGTTGTCGCGAGTTCGATTCTCGTCACCCGCTTTGAACTTTGTTCAAATTACATTACCAAGTTTTTAACTTGGGCGCGTAGCTCAGGTGGTTAGAGCGCACGCCTGATAAGCGTGAGGTCGGTGGTTCGAGTCCACTCGTGCCCATTAATAGGAGAATTACTCAAGAGGCTGAAGAGGACGGTTTGCTAAATCGTTAGGTCGGGTAACTGGCGCAAGGGTTCGAATCCCTTATTCTCCGTTTTATTGAGAGTTTATAACTCTTTTTTTATATTTTTAAGAATAGTAGAATAAAAACTTCAGATTTGTAAAACTTAATTGGATTACTTATCTGAAGTTTTTTTGCGCTCTTTGTCAACTGTAGTGGGCTGCAGAAAAGCTAAAATCTTTATATATTGTCGATTTTATGGTTGTGCTCGTTTATTATTACTTCCAACTCTTGAGTGAAATTTCTCCGCTATTGAGCCAGATTTCTTTTCCGTTATCACATTGAACTAAAAGTTTTCCATTTTCTGAGATATCTTTAGCAAGTCCCTTGTGGTCTTTTTGATCTAGTGTGAAAGTCACTTCTTTTCCTAGAACGAATGACTGTTTTTTATATAGGTATAATAACTCATCTGCTGGCGTTTTGAAGAAAGAACGCCAGATTTCTATGATTAATTCATTTCTGGTAATAGGTGCTGGAGCTTTGAATAAACTAGCAGCTTTTTCTTTTAATTCTTGAGGGAAGTCTTTAATAGTAAAGTTGATTCCTACTCCAATAATGATATCTGTGACTAAGCCAGTTTCTACAGAGGTCATTGCTTCAGTGAGGATTCCTCCAATTTTATGATTTTTGAGGTAGATATCATTGACCCATTTTATGTCGACATCTATTAAAGTTAGGTTCTTAATGGCTTTGTAGATAGCTCCTGCTACAAGTAGTGTGTAGGATGGTAATTTCTCATAGGGAAGATTTGGTTTGAGATGGAGTGTCATATAAATGCCACCTTGGGGTGAGTAGAAAGAACGTTGAAAACGGCCTCGGCCAGCTGTTTGATAGGAAGCTAGATAGAGAGTGTTTGCTTCATTCCCTAAATCAATTGCTTCTTTTGCATCGAGTTGAGTTGATCTTGTTTCGGATTTAAAACTGATTTTAATTGGAAGATTTTGTTCTAGGAGTTCCGGAAGAATAAGATCCCCATTCACCAGTTTATAGCCTTTGTTTTTGATACTATCAATTTCAATGCCTTCTTGTTCTAAACGCTTGATGGCTTTCCAAATTGATGTTCGGGTCAGTGATAGTTCTTCTGCAATCTTTTCTCCGCTGATATAATCGGTTTCTTTAGCTAGAATTTTGTAGACGGCTTGGTAGGATTTCATAGTGTTTCCTTTCTCACTAGTTGGTGTTGAGAATATTCTTTTCTTGTTTGACTTGGAGTCTGATTAAAGTATTGTTTATAAGCTTTAGAAAAATGTAGTGGATCTGAAAAGCCTACCGAGTATGCAATTACCTTGATTGACTCTTGGGTATTTTCGAGGAGTTGTTTAGCTCGATACATTCGAACGTATAGTAGGTATTCTTTTGGAGATAAGGTGTTAAATTCTTTGAATACGCTTGATAAGTAGCTTCTGTGAACGGATAGTTCTTTTGCTAAATCTTGAATTGTAAGTGATTGAGGATAGTGGCTATCAATTAATCGTTTGCATTCAAGATAGAGTTGGTGGGTCGATGAAATATTCTTTTTCTTCTGATTGGGAGCAATAGTTCCCAGATGAAACATCAGTTCATGGAGTTGTCCCATGATATGGAGTTGAGCTAATTCATTTGATTTGGTAATCTGAGCGAAGCGGACAATGTCTGAGATGAGTTTTGCAGTAGTCTGGGTATGACAAGTTTCAGATTGGATGAGATAAGATTGGTCAGAAATTTGAGAAAGAGCAAAATAATCAGGAGCTTTCCCTCCAGTGATTCCTAACCAGTAGTAGGCCCAAGGTTCTTTACTATCTGCTTGATAAAAGGTTAGTTCATCTGGTTTTAATAGAAAGAAATCTCCTTCTTTTAAATCAACAATTTTACCCTTGTAATGAAATTTTCCTTGTCCTTTAGTAATGTAATGTAGGACGTATGTATCTCGAATTGTTGGACCAAAAGAGTAATTTGGTGTGCATTCCTCATATCCATAAAAGCTTAGGGAAAGGTCAATTGTTCCAGTCTGGTATTCTGAAAAAACTAGCATGTGCTACCTCCTACCTAACATTTTACCATATTCTTGAGACATTTTTCTATTTCGGAAAGCGTTTTCAGATGATAAAATATAATCTATAAAGTGATGAGGTGAAGTAAATGGGAGTTAGGATAGAGAATAATCTATTTTATGTTGAAAGTAAAAATCTAAGTTTGATTATTGAAAATCGAAATGGCTACTTACTTTTGAAACATTTAGGAAAGACTATTAAGAACTATAAAGGTTCCAATAGTGTTTATGAACGGGACCATGCCTTTTCAGGAAATCCAACAGCTACTAATCGAACCTTTAGTTTAGATACTCAACGTCATATTTTTGGGCAACATGGCTTAGGAGATTTTAGGAAACCAACTATACAGATTCAGCATAGTGTAACTGAAGTAACAGACTTTCGATTTGTAGAAGCAAAAAGTTTAAAAGGTCAGAATGGTCCACAGGGCTTACCTTCTCCACATAGCATGGATAATACAGAGACTCTTGTCTTAATGTTAGAAGATTCTAAGGCTCAACTTAGTCTGAATTTGTATTATACTGCTTTTGATAATGATTCGACTATTGCTAGCTACAGTAAATTAGTGAATAATAGTAATCAGGAAGTTGTCATTCATAAAGACTTTTCTTTTATGGCTGATTTTCCAGCGGCAGCTTACGAAATCGTAACTCTGCAGGGTGCTTATGCTCGTGAAAAGACTGTTCGACGTCAACAGGTAGAACAAGGAATCTTTTCAATTAGTTCGAACCGTGGAGCTTCTGGGCATGCTCAAACACCAGCTCTTCTACTCTGTGATCAAGGAATCACAGAGGATGCAGGGAATGTGTTTGCTATTCAACTAATGTATAGTGGAAACTTTGAAGCTTTTGTTCAAAAGAATCAATTGAATGAAGTTCGGCTGGCTATTGGGATTAATCCGGAAAACTTTTCTTGGAAGTTAGACCCTGAGGAATACTTTGAAACACCGGTAGCTTTAATGACCTATTCAGACAAGGGATTAACTGGTGTTAGTCATGCAAGTCAGAATTTTGTACTGAAGCACATTATGCCAAGTAAATTTTCTACAAAAGAACGCTCAATTCTAATTAATAACTGGGAAGCTACTTACTTTGACTTTCAGAGAGAAAAACTGTTAGAGCTAGCTGATGAAGCTAAGAAAGTTGGCATTGAACTTTTTGTATTAGATGATGGTTGGTTTGGCAATCGTTTTGATGATAATCGTGCTTTAGGTGATTGGGTTGTTAATGAGAAAAAACTGGGTGGAAGCCTAGAAAGTCTGATTTCAGCTATCCATGAAAGAGGTTTGCAGTTTGGGCTTTGGTTAGAACCTGAAATGATTTCTGTAGATAGTGATTTGTATCGTAAACATCCTGACTGGGCTATTCAGGTTCCTGGTTATGAGCATACTTATTCTCGGAATCAATTAGTACTTAATCTTGCCAATCCTCAGGTAGTAGAATACTTGAAAAATGTCTTAGATCAACTCCTATCTTATCATGAGATTGATTACATTAAATGGGATATGAATCGTAATATGACCAACCTAGGAAATGGCTTTACTTATCTAGAGACAAAGATGCAATCTCATCAGTACATGTTGGGGCTTTACGAACTCGTTTCTTATCTGACAGAGAAGCACAGCCATATTCTCTTTGAGTCCTGCTCTGGTGGTGGTGGACGAAATGATCTGGGTATGATGCGCTATTTCCCACAAGTCTGGACTAGTGATAATACTGATGCTATTGCACGTTTACCAATTCAATACGGTTCATCCTATCTCTATCCAACCATTTCTATGGGGGCTCATGTGTCAGCAGTACCGAATCATCAGATGGGACGAACGACACCATTAGAAACACGTGGACATGTAGCAATGATGGGAAATTTGGGATATGAGCTTGATTTGACAAGTTTATCAGATGAAGAGAAAGGTGAGATTGCTAATCAGGTGAACTTGTATAAAGAATTACGACCAGTAGTTCAGTTAGGACAACAGTATAGACTAATTAATCCTGATACTGCATCCAATGAAGCAGCTGTACAATTTAATTACAAAAATCAAACGATTGTAACCTACGTTCGCGTTTTGTCAGTTGTAGAGACCATGGAAACAACTTTAAAGTTAAAAGATTTGGATGAAGAGGGACTATATGAATTACAGGAAAATGGCGAAGTTTACTCAGGTGCAGAACTAATGTATGCGGGTTTAACTGTTATTTTATCCCAAGGAGATTTTTTGAGTAGACAGTATATTTTTAGAAGACTATAATAAAGGTGTATAAATTTATAAAGGAGGCTTTCCAATGAAATGGTATAAGAAAGCAGGTTTTCTTTTAGTCGCTGGGGCTAGTTTACTAGGTCTAGCAGCTTGTGGTCAGAATAATCAATCGACTGATGGAAAGGTAACGATTGAATTTTTTAACCAGAAGACCGAAATGGCGGATACTTTGCAAAAAATTGTAGATAATTTTGAAAAGGATCATCCTACTATTGATGTAAAACTGACGACTGTTCCGGCAGCTGGTATTGTTCTGAAGACTCGGATTTTATCAGGAGATGTTCCAGATATTGTTAATATCTATCCTCAAAATATGGATTTTCAGGAGTGGGCAAAAGCAGGTTACTTTGCAGATATGACAGGGAAATCTTATCTTGAGAATATTAAGAATGACTATGCAGAAAAGTATGCAATCAATAACAAGATTTATAGTGTGCCTTTAACTGCTAACCTTTATGGAATCTATTACAATAAAACAAAGTTTAAAGAATTAGGACTTGAGGAACCGAAGACTTTTAAAGAGTTTCAAGAGATTGTTAAAAAGATAAAAGATAGTGGGAATTCTCCGTTTGCAGTTGCAGGCAATGAAGGATGGACATTAAACGGTTATCACCAACTTTCTCTCATTACCATTACAGGCAGTGGAGACGCAGCTAATAACTATCTTCGCTTTTCAAAACCAAATGCTATTTCTGTAGATGATGCTATTTTAAAAGCAGATGCAGAACGACTAGATTTGTTGGCAGACAATGCTCAAGATGGATGGCGTGGTGCCTCTTATAATGATGCGGTGGTAGCATTCTCGAATGAAAAAGCTTTTATGATGCCACAAGGATCATGGGCATTAGCGGCAATTAATCAACAGGATCCAAAATTTGATGTGGGGATGTTTGCCTTCCCAGGAGAAGAAGTAGGAAAAGAAGTCACTGTTGGTGCAGGGGACATGGCATTATCAACTTCAGCTACGACCAAACATCCTAAAGAAACCGAAGAATTTATCAGCTATATGACTAGTCCAAAAGCTATGCAGGCATATTATGATGTAGATGGTTCACCAGTTGCTGTGAAAGGTATACAGGAAAAAGAAGATTCAGCACTTGCAGAGATTTCTAAACTAGCATTTACGGATAAACATTATGTTTGGTTGGGCCAACACTGGAATTCTGAAGAAGATTTTTTCAATCTAAGTGCAGGTTACTTGATGGATAAAAATCTGAAAAATATGGCAAACAATCTCAATGCTTTCTTTAATCCAATGAAGGCAGATTTGGACTAGAATAGGAGTTAAGATGATATGGCTATTCGAAAAATTTTAAATAAATACTGGGGTTGGACTTTTTTGCTCATCCCGCTTGCATTACAAGCTATCTTCTTTTACTTTCCGATGGTACAAGGTGCTTTCTATAGTTTGACTAACTGGACTGGATTGACCTATAATTATAAATTTGTTGGTCTGAATAACTATAAATTGCTGATGATTGATGGGAAATTCTTCACAGCCATTGCTTTTACTTTGATTTTAACCCTGGCATTGATTATTGGAGAGATTACAATTGGGATGGTTGTCGCTCGAGCCTTAAATTCTAAGATGAAAGGGCAGACCTTCTTTAGAGCATGGTTCTTTTTCCCGGCGGTTTTGTCTGGTTTGACAGTTTCCTTGATTTTTAAACAATTCTTCAACTATGGTCTTCCAACGATTGGAAAAATTTTAGGGATTAGTTTTTTACAAGAAAGTCTATTAGGAACACCGATCGGTGCGGTAGTAGCAACTATTTTTGTTCTTCTATGGCAAGGAGTAGCAATGCCAATTATTCTCTTTCTTGCTGGTCTTCAGAGTATTCCATCTGATATTTTGGAGGCGGCATCAATTGATGGTGCAACAAGCAAACAAACTTTTTGGAAGATTGAATTACCATATTTGTTGCCAACGATTTCTATGGTTTTTATCCTAGCTCTTAAGTCCGGTTTGACTGCCTTTGACCAAATTTTTGCTTTGACGAGTGGTGGTCCTAATAATGCTACAACGTCTCTTGGTCTTTTAGTCTATAACTATGCCTTCAAGAGTAATCAATATGGATATGCGAATGCAATTGCCTTGATTTTATTCTTAATTATTGGAATTGTTTCTCTTATCCAAATCAAACTATCAAAGAAATTTGAAATCTAATAGGGGAGTCTTACACATGAAAAAAGAAGAAAAATTGAATCAGTTTTGGAAGTATGTTCTCTTGATAGTAGGTGGTATTCTCATACTTGTTCCTTTGTTGGTAACGGTTTTTAGTTCCTTCAAGACAACCAAGGATATCATGAATCATTTCTTTGGTTTGCCCAATCCTTTTACATTAAGCAATTATGAACGATTGGTTTCGGATGGGATTGGAGGCTATTTCTGGAATTCAGCTGTTATTACGGTGTTATCATTGATTGTAGTAGCCTTCTTTATACCAGCTGCAGCCTATTCCATTGCTCGAAATATGTCCAAGAAAAAAGCCTTTGCAATTATGTATTCACTATTGATTTTAGGGATATTTGTTCCATTTCAGGTGATTATGATTCCTATCACAGTTATGATGAGCAAACTCGGCCTGGCAAATATGTGGGGGTTGGTACTACTTTATCTAACTTATGCAATTCCACAGACTCTCTTCTTGTATGTTGGTTATATTAAAATCAGTGTACCAGATAGTTTAGATGAAGCTGCAGAAATTGATGGGGCTGATCGATTTACAACTTACCGTCGGATTATTTTTCCAATGCTGAAGCCCATGCATGCTACAACCTTGATTATCAATGCATTATGGTTCTGGAATGACTTTATGTTGCCATTGTTAATTTTGAATAAGGATTCCAAGCTGTGGACTTTGCCTCTCTTCCAGTACAACTACCAAGGTCAGTATTTTAATGACTATGGGCCAAGTTTTGCATCCTATATTGTAGGAATTGTAACAATTACTGTCGTCTACCTCATCTTCCAAAAACATATTATTTCAGGCATGAGCAACGGAGCAGTGAAGTAAGAAGAACTCATAGAATCTATAGTCTTTGACACAGAGGAAGGGTTCAGCTTGTTGATAATTCTATGTAGAAAACAAGAAAGTAGTACTTAGTTTATCACAGTCTATATTAGTACGAGTTTGATGATAAACAGAGATTTAATACTCAATGAAAATCAAAGAGCAAACTAGGAAGCTAGCCGCAGGTTGCTCAAAGCACAGCTTTGAGGTTGCAGATAAAGCTGACGTGATTTGAAGAGATTTTCGAAGAGTATAACATGAACTTGATTTACGAAGCCAAGTCATATAAGACTTGGCTTCAATTAGAAAAAGGAGAGTAATGATGCCAATTCAGAATAAAACCATGTTGATTACCTATTCAGATAGTCTGGGAAATAATCTTAAAGACTTATATGAGAATTTGGAAGAGTATTTTGGAGATGCTATTGGGGGAGTTCACCTTCTACCATTTTTCCCATCAACAGGTGATCGTGGATTTGCGCCAGTTGACTACGACGAAGTGGATTCAGCTTTTGGTGATTGGGAGGATGTTAAGCGTTTAGGTGAGAAATATTATCTTATGTTTGACTTTATGATTAATCATATTTCTCGTCAATCTAAGTATTATAAGGACTATCAAGAAAAACATGAAGCCAGTGAATTTAAAGATCTCTTTTTAAACTGGGATAAGTTTTGGCCAGAAAACCGTCCGACACAGTCTGATGTAGATTTAATTTACAAGCGTAAGGATCGTGCACCAAAGCAAGAGATTGTTTTTGAAGATGGGTCAGTCGAACATTTGTGGAATACCTTTGGTGAGGAGCAGATTGATCTTGATGTGACCAAAGAAGTAACTATGGAATTTATCCGTAAGACCATTCAGCACTTGGCAAGTAATGGGTGTGATTTGATTCGTCTAGACGCCTTTGCTTATGCAGTGAAGAAATTGGATACTAATGATTTCTTTGTAGAACCAGATATTTGGGATTTATTGGACAAAGTTCGAGATATCGCTGCTGAGTATGGGACAGAGCTCTTACCTGAGATTCATGAACATTATTCGATTCAGTTTAAAATAGCAGACCATGATTACTATGTTTATGATTTTGCTCTTTTTATACTCTTTACAGTTCCAGAACAGAGCGTTTGGCTAAGTGGTTAAAGATGAGCCCAATGAAGCAATTTACGACGCTAGACACCCATGATGGGATTGGAGTGGTGGATGTCAAGGATATCTTGACAGATGAGGAGATTGACTATGCTTCAAATGAACTCTATAAGGTTGGAGCTAATGTCAAACGTAAGTACTCCAGTGCCGAGTATAACAATTTAGATATCTACCAAATCAATTCGACTTACTATTCTGCGCTTGGAGATGATGATGTTAAGTATTTTCTCGCTCGTCTAATTCAAGCTTTTGCCCCAGGTATTCCTCAGGTTTACTATGTAGGTATATTAGCAGGCAAGAATGATTTGAAATTATTAGAAGAAACTAAAGAAGGTCGAAATATTAATCGTCATTACTATAGCAATGAGGAAATAGCAGAAGAAGTCCAACGTCCTGTAGTGAAGGCCCTTCTCAATCTATTTTCTTTCCGTAACCGTTCAGAAGTCTTTGATCTAGAAGGAACTATTGACGTTGAAACACCAACAGCCCACAGCATTGTAATCAAACGTCAAAATAAAGATAAGTCCGTAACAGCAGTAGCAGAAATTAATCTGCAAAATCAGACTTATCGGGTAATTGAGAACGGAATTGAAGTAACATTTTGAAGCCTTGACTTGATATGGTTGATAAAATAGGGTTTTTATTTTAGAAAACGTTTCCTTTGTTTTCAAATTGCTAAAAAAGTGGTACAATAAAGGGTAGCTTACTATTATCTGAATCAACTGATTTGGAGAGAAAGGATTCATTTTGAAATCAATAGGCTTTATTGAAAAGCTGAAAGGGTTGTCTAGTAAAGAGCTGATTTTATTGGGAATTATCCTGAGTATCTTTTTACCCTTTTATCTTTTTGTAGTTGTATTCTGTTTATATATTATCAGTTTAATTTTCACAGGAGACATGAAAAGTATTCTTCAGAAAATGGGGGAGCATCCGATGCTACTTCTTTTTCTTGGCTATAGTACTGTTATATCCGTTTTTGCACAAAATTGGATGGGAGTTGTGGCCTCAGTAGGAATTTTTCTATTTACTGTTTTCTTTTTGCATTATCAGTCGATTTTATCACATAAATTCTTTCGATTGATTTTGCAGCTCGTCTTGTTTGGTAGCGTCTTGTCAGCTGCTTTTGCGAGTTTAGAACATTTCCAAATTGTGAAGAAATTCAACTATGCTTTTCTTTCACCTAACATGCAGGTGTGGCATCAGAATCGTGCAGAAGTGACCTTCTTTAATCCTAATTATTATGGAATTATTTGTTGTTTCTGTATCATGATTGCCTTCTATCTGTTTACAACGACCAAGTTGAATTGGTTGAAAGTATTCTGTGTGATTGCAGGCTTTGTGAATCTCTTTGGTTTGAACTTTACGCAAAATCGAACTGCCTTTCCTGCTATTATCGCTGGTGCCATTATCTATCTCTTTACGACCATTAAAAACTGGAAGGCCTTTTGGCTTAGTATTGGGGTCTTTGCGATTGGCTTGAGCTTCCTCTTTTCTAGTGATTTGGGAGTTCGGATGGGGACTTTAGACTCTTCTATGGAAGAACGCATTTCTATCTGGGATGCTGGGATGGCCTTGTTTAAGCAAAATCCTTTTTGGGGTGAAGGGCCATTGACCTACATGCACTCGTATCCTCGGATAAATGCTCCTTATCATGAACATGCTCACAGTCTTTATATTGATACGATTCTGAGTTACGGAATTGTAGGGACTATTTTATTAGTTTTGTCTTCTGTTGCTCCTGTTCGATTGATGATGGATATGAGTCAGGAGTCGGGGAAACGTCCGATTATCGGTCTTTATCTGTCTTTCCTTACAGTGGTTGCTGTACATGGAATTTTTGACTTGGCCCTCTTCTGGATTCAGTCAGGTTTCATTTTCTTACTAGTTATGTGCAGTATTCCGTTGGAGCATCGAACGTTGGTATCGGACATGACGGATTAAGTTTATAAGATTAAAATCTTCTACCTTGGGTAGGAGATTTTTTTACTGGGAAAAATTATTTCCAAATCGAAATAGTTGACAGTTAGAACGATGAGTGTTACAATTGTTTTATTCTTTTCGATATCGAAATAAATTGGAGGTGTTATGAAGGATAGTCATTTGCTAGCCCATCATATTCGTTTGTTGAATGGGCGGATTTTTCAAAAGTTACTGAGCCAAGACCCTGAAGCTCTTTATCGGAGTGAGCAGGGCAAGATTTTAGCGGTTTTATGGAATAGTGAAACTGGCTGTGCAACTGCAACAGATATTGCGCTTGCGACTGGGCTTGCTAACAATACACTGACGACGATGATTAAAAAACTAGAGGAACAAAATCTTGTAGCTATTAGTCCATGTGGAGAAGATAAGCGTAAGAAGTATTTGGTTTTAACAGAGTTGGGGCAGTCTCAGAAAGAAGTGGGGTATCGTGTCAGTCAGAAATTGGATACGATCTTTTACAAAGGATTTTCAGAGGAAGAAATTCGTCAGTTTGAAGCCTTTCAAGAAAGAATTTTGGATAATCTGAAAGAGGAGGAAAATGAGGTTTAAAATGGAGCAAATTAGCTGTTTATAAGTAAAGACCACTTTTGACTTTGTTTTCCAACTCTTAGGACAAGGAAACTATGTGGTTAGCTATGGTCAGACTCAGATTGGTGGAGTTGCCTATGCCCAGTATGACATCTTCCGTCTAGAAAACGGGAAAATTGTGGAACATTGGGATAATAAGGAAGTCATGCCTAAGGTAGAAGACTTGACCAATAGAGGGAAGTTTTAAATTGAGGATACAGAATGATTGAATACAAAAATGTGGCGCTACGCTACACAGAAAAAGATGTCTTGAGAGATGTTAATTTACGGATTGAGAATGGCGAGTTTATGGTTTTAGTTGGTCCATCTGGATCAGGTAAGACGACCATGATCAAGATGGTCAACCGCCTCTTGGAACCGACTGATGGAAATATTTATATGGATGGCAAGCGTATCAAAGACTATGATGAGCGTGAACTTCGTCTTTCTACTGGTTATGTTTTACAGGCCATTGCTCTCTTTCCAAATCTAACGGTTGCTGAAAATATTGCCCTGATTCCTGAGATGAAGGGGTGGAGCAAGGAAGATATTGCTCAGAAAACAGAAGAGCTTTTGGCTAAGGTTGGCTTGCCAGTAGCTGAGTATGGGCATCGACTTCCGAGTGAATTATCTGGTGGGGAACAGCAACGGGTCGGTATTGTTCGTGCTATGATTGGTCAGCCTAAGATTCTCCTCATGGATGAACCCTTTTCAGCCTTGGATGCTATTTCGAGAAAACAGTTGCAGGTTCTGACGAAAGAATTGCATAAAGAGTTTGGGATGACAACGATTTTTGTGACCCATGATACGGATGAGGCCTTGAAGTTGGCGGACCGTATTGCTGTCTTGCAGGATGGAGAGATTCGCCAGGTAGCGAATCCTGAGACAATTTTAAAAGCACCTGCCACAGAATTTGTAGCAGATTTGTTTGGAGGTAGTGTTCATGACTAATTTAATTGCAACTTTTCAGGATCGTTTTAGTGATTGGTTGACAGCTCTATCTCAACATTTGCAGTTGTCACTATTGACCCTGTTACTAGCTATTTTTATCGCGATTCCTTTGGCTGTTTATCTTCGCTATCATGAGAAGTTGGCGGATTGGGTTTTGCAGATTGCAGGGATTTTCCAGACTATTCCGTCACTGGCCTTGTTGGGACTCTTTATCCCCTTGATGGGAATTGGAACCTTGCCTGCTTTGACAGCTCTAGTGATTTATGCGATCTTCCCGATTTTACAAAATACCATCACTGGGCTGAAAGGAATTGATCCGAGTCTGCAAGAGGCTGGGATTGCCTTTGGAATGACTAGGTGGGAGCGACTCAAGAAGTTTGAAATTCCACTTGCTATGCCTGTTATGATGTCTGGAATTCGGACGGCAGCGGTCTTGATTATCGGTACGGCAACCTTGGCTGCCTTGATTGGTGCAGGGGGACTGGGTTCCTTTATCCTTTTGGGAATTGACCGTAATAATGCCAGTCTGATTTTGATCGGGGCCCTTTCTTCTGCAGTACTTGCTATTGCCTTTAACTTCCTACTAAAAGTGATGGAAAAAGCAAAATTGCGGACGATTTTTTCTGGTTTTGCCTTGGTGACAATATTGCTTGGTTTGTCTTATAGTCCAGCCCTCTTAGCTCAAAAAGAGAAAGAAAACTTGGTTATTGCTGGAAAATTGGGACCAGAACCAGAAATCTTGGCCAATATGTATAAGTTGCTGATTGAAGAAAATACCAGCATGACTGCGACTGTTAAACCGAATTTTGGGAAAACAAGCTTCCTCTATGAAGCTCTGAAAAAAGGCGATATTGACATCTATCCTGAATTTACAGGTACGGTGACTGAAAGTTTGCTTCAGCCATCACCTAAAGTAGGTCATGAGCCAGAGCAGGTTTATCAGGTGGCGCGTGATGGCATTGCCAAACAGGATCATCTAGCCTATCTTAAACCTATGTCTTATCAAAATACCTACGCTGTAGCTGTTCCGAAAAAGATTGCTCAAGAATATGGCTTGAAGACCATTTCGGACTTGAAAAAAGTGGAAGGGCAGTTGAAGGCAGGCTTTACACTTGAGTTTAATGACCGTGAAGATGGAAATAAGGGCTTGCAATCAATGTATGGTCTCAATCTCAATGTGGCGACCATGGAACCAGCCCTTCGCTATCAGGCAATTCAGTCAGGTGATATTCAAATCACGGACGCCTATTCGACTGATGCGGAATTGGCGCGTTATGATTTGCAGGTCTTGGAAGATGACAAGCAACTCTTCCCACCTTATCAAGGAGCTCCACTGATGAAAGAAGCTCTTCTCAAGAAACATCCAGAGTTGGAAACAGTTCTCAATAAATTGGCTGGTAAAATTACTGAAAGCCAGATGAGCCAGCTTAACTATCAAGTCGGTGTTGAAGGCAAGTCAGCAGAACAAGTAGCCAAAGAGTTTCTACAAGAACAAGGTTTGTTGAAGAAATAGTTTGAAAATGTCAAACTCAACTTTGTTAAACGACCATATAGAAAACTGCTCAGACAATGTTGTCTGGGCTTTTTTGATTGTTGAAAAGATAAAAACTCAGTAGCCTAGAAATAAGGCAACTGAGCTCTACTCTGTATTCAATTTTTAGGAATGAGAAGGTCTAGATAAAACTGGACAACTTCCTGGTATGTAAAGTCTTGTCCTTTTTTGAGCCACCAGGTCAATGTCTCGATAAAGTTGGACACGACCAAGTGTTGGAGGTAAGAAGTAGGCAGATTAGTGTGGGCTTCTTTTAACTCATCAGCCAACATGGGATAGACATGGTGTTCTAGCTCTTTATGGAGTTGACGGAGGAAGTAGTCATTTTTGGAAAATAGCAGACTGGTAACATGGTCCTGGTTTTTCTGAAAATGTAAAAAGATATGTGCGAGGTAGTCCTCGGTAGTAAAGTGTCCTTCCCTTTCAAAGAGATGATGAAAGAGGTAGCGACAGAGCTCATCTAAAAGGAGTTCCTTGCTTTCATAGTGACAGTAAAAAGTAGAACGCCCAACATCTGCTAGGTCAATGATATCCTGAACAGTAGTGGCATCATAGCCTTTGTCGTTCAAAAGTTGTAAAAAAGCTTGATAGATGGCTTTTTTCGTCTTGCTGACTCGACGGTCTCTTTTTGGCATGTAGACACTTGAGACAAACTGTTCAGAACTGAACATGGCTGACAGTTTGCTTCTATCCTTTCTTTGAATTTTATTAGATAATACAAATGAAAGAAGTATGTATATACCCATTATACCAAAGGAGGGAGAGAAATGAGTTCTAAAACATCTATCTGGTTAGCTTTTTTCTTAAATTTAAGCTATGCGATTGTTGAGTTTATCGCAGGAGGAATCTTTGGTTCGAGTGCAGTTCTTGCTGATTCCGTTCATGACTTGGGAGATGCTATAGCCATTGGCATCTCAGCCCTTTTAGAAACAATTTCAAACCGTGAAGAAGATAGACAGTACACCTTGGGTTACAAACGTTTTAGTCTTTTAGGAGCCATGCTAACGGCTGTGATTCTTATGATAGGGTCTGTCCTAGTGATCTTGGAAAATGTCACAAAGATTGTTCACCCGCAACCCGTCAATGAGGAAGGCATCCTCTGGCTGGGAATCATTGCAGTAGCCATTAATGTGCTAGCAAGTCTGGTAGTTCGTAAGGGGAAAACAAAGAACGAGTCAATTCTTAGCCTGCATTTTTTGGAAGACACTCTTGGTTGGTTGGCCGTCATTCTAATGGCGATTATTCTTCGATTTACGGACTGGTATATCCTCGATCCGCTTTTATCACTAGTTATTTCTATCTTTATTCTGTCGAAAGCCATTCCTCGCTTTTGGAGCGCACTGAAAATTTTCCTAGATGCTGTGCCAGAAGGAGTCGAGACAAGTGATTTGGAGAAGGATTTAGAGGCTCTACCCAATGTCAACAGTGTCAATCAACTTAGCATTTGGTCCATGGATGGTCTAGAAAATAATGCTATTATCCATATCTGTTTAGAGGATTGGGAGGAGATGACGGAAACAAAGAATCAAGTACGTCAGCTCTTAGAAGAAAGAGGTGTGCAGAATATCACTATTGAAGTAGATAGCAGTCAAAGCAATCATGCGCAACATAAGCGGAGGGTGAGAGAATTAGAGCAGAAGCATGGGCATCATCATTAGAAAAGCGACCTCGCTAGAGGTCGTTTTGTTATCCTATTCATTCCTTGTACTTTCTCTCAGAGTCAGTCTGGTTCCCAACATGGTTAGGCTAGGGATTTTGCGACCGTGGAGTACTTCTTTATTAAGAATATCCATGCCTGCTCTGCCCATTTCTTCGGTATAGACGGTGATGCTGGAGAGGGGAGGATAGACTTGCTTGGTCAGGCTAGTATCGTTAAAGGAAATAAGACTGACGCGGTCTGGCAGGTTGATTCCAGCTTCTTGGAGGGCACGGAGGGCACCGATAGCTAAACTATCGCTAGCTGCGAAAAAGGCTGGTGGGAGTTGGTCTCCCAAGTTCTGAATGGCTTCCTTCATCAAGTCATAGCCAGACTGGGCAGTAAAGCTTCCTTGAAAGACCAGTTCATCATGATAGATTCCTTTTGTTTGACTGTAGTTCTTAAAATTTTCAAGTCGCTTGTCCTCAATGATTTCTTCTTGGTCAGTTGTTTCCTCAAGGCCGGTTAAAATTCCGATACGATTCAATCCTTGGCTGAGGAAATAATCGACAACCTGTTTCATGGCAGTGTAAAAGTCCGTGATAATGCAGGTGTGTCCCAGGGAAAGTGTATCACTGTCTAGAAAGACAAGAGGCTTTTGGTATTCTTCAAAGGCAGAAATCTGAGCTCGACTAAACTTTCCGATGCAGAGAATCCCAATCACTTCCTCGCTTAGGGTAAAAGGATGGTCATTAAAATAGCGTAAGATATCATAGTCCAGTTCTTGGGCTCTTTTTTCTATGCCTAGGCGAATCTGGTAGTAGTAGAGGTCGTCTAGCTCCCCTTGTTCGCTGACCCATTGGATAATGGCAATCTTTTGCTTGGGCTTGTGGGACTCGCCTGTCTTGAGATGCTTAGTGTAGCCCAGCTCTTCAGCAACGGTTAAAATACGGTGTCTGGTTTCTTCTGTAACAGATAGGCTCTGGTCGCGATTGAGGACGCGGGATACGGTCGCGATAGAGACAGAGGCTAGCTGTGCAATGTCTTTTAAGGTAGCCATAAATCCTCCTCCTTTTAGGTTAGTATATCATATTTTTCTGTATTTTACTGATAGTTTAGTAAAATTTTAGTAAAAAGGATTGACCTTGGGAAATCCCTTGGATACAATAGAAGAAAACGATTACACGTTAAGGTGACTTAACGCACAGTAAAAGGAGAATTCATATGACACAACATCTTACTGCTGAAGCTCTTCGTAAAGATTTTCTTGCTGTTTTTGGTCAAGAAGCAGATCAAACTTTCTTTTCACCAGGCCGTATCAATTTGATTGGTGAACACACGGACTATAATGGTGGACATGTATTTCCAGCAGCCATTTCCTTAGGAACATATGGGGCAGCTCGCAAGCGTGAAGACCAAGTTTTGCGTTTCTACTCAGCTAACTTTGAGGACAAGGGCATTATCGAAGTGCCTCTAGCTAACCTCAAGTTTGAAAAAGAGCACAACTGGACCAATTATCCAAAAGGAGTTCTTCATTTCTTGCAAGAAGCTGGACATGTGATTGACAAAGGTTTTGACTTTTATGTTTATGGGAATATCCCAAATGGTGCTGGTTTGTCTTCATCAGCATCCTTGGAACTTTTGACAGGGGTCGTGGCAGAGCATCTCTTTGATTTAAAATTAGAGCGTCTCGATTTGGTTAAAATCGGAAAACAAACAGAAAACAACTTTATCGGAGTCAACTCTGGTATCATGGACCAGTTTGCTATCGGTATGGGAGCGAACCAACGTGCAATTTACCTAGATACTAACACTTTAGAGTATGACTTGGTGCCACTTGATTTGAAGGACAATGTCGTTGTTATCATGAACACTAACAAACGCCGTGAATTGGCGGATTCTAAATACAATGAACGTCGTGCTGAGTGTGAAAAAGCAGTGGAAGAATTGCAAGCAGCCTTAGATATTCAGACCTTGGGTGAATTGGATGAGTGGGCCTTTGACCAATACAGCTATCTGATTAAAGATGAAAATCGTTTGAAACGTGCTCGCCATGCTGTGCTTGAAAACCAACGTACCCTCAAAGCTCAAGCAGCCCTCCAAGCAGGAGATTTGGAAACATTTGGTCGTTTGATGAATGCGTCACACGTTTCCCTAGAGCATGACTATGAA
Organism: Streptococcus sp. 27098_8_103; assembly: GCF_041432345.1. Taxonomy (GTDB): domain Bacteria; phylum Bacillota; class Bacilli; order Lactobacillales; family Streptococcaceae; genus Streptococcus; species Streptococcus mitis_BV. The sequence goes on along the minus strand of NZ_JAPVZK010000005.1, from coordinate 71,887 downwards.
GTAACTGGTTTGGAATTGGATACTCTTGTTCACACGGCTTGGGTACAAGAAGGCGTTCTCGGTGCTCGTATGACAGGGGCAGGTTTTGGTGGCTGTGCCATTGCCCTGGTGCAAAAAGATACTGTTGAGGCCTTTAAGGAAGCTGTAGGCAAACACTACGAGGAAGTAGTTGGATACGCTCCAAGCTTCTATATCGCTGAAGTTGCAGGTGGCACTCGCGTCCTTGACTAGTCAAAAGGAGGCTTTATGGTGACCTTAGTAGATAAATTTGTAAGACATGTCATTGCTGAAAGTTCATTTGAGGAAATGGATCGAATCTACCTGACCAATCGTGTCTTGGCACGAGTGGGAGATGGTGTTTTGGAAGTTGAGACTAATCTGGATAAAGTGATTGACCTCAAGGACCAGCTGGTTGAGGAAGCCGTTCGATTAGAGACGATTGAGGATAGTCAGACTGCACGTGAAATCCTTGGTGCTGAACTGATGGACTTGGTGACTCCTTGTCCGAGTCAGGTCAATCGTGACTTCTGGGAAACCTATGTCCACTCTCCTGAGCAAGCGATAGAGGGTTTCTACCAACTCAGTCAGAAGAATGACTACATCAAACTCAAGGCTATTGCTAAAAATATTGCTTATCGTGTTCCATCTGATTACGGAGAGCTTGAAATTACCATCAATCTCTCTAAGCCTGAAAAGGATCCCAAAGAGATTGCGGCAGCCAAGTTGGTGCAAGCTAGTAATTACCCTCAGTGTCAGCTTTGTCTAGAGAATGAAGGCTACCATGGTCGGGTCAACCACCCAGCTCGCAGCAATCACCGTATTATCCGTTTTGAAATGGCGGGTCAGGAGTGGGGCTTCCAGTATTCGCCCTATGCTTATTTTAATGAGCATTGTATTTTCTTAGACGGGCAACATCGCCCTATGGCTATTAGTCGAAAAAGTTTTGAGCGTTTGTTGGCTATCGTAGAGCAGTTTCCAGGATATTTTGCAGGCTCTAATGCCGACCTACCGATTGTTGGGGGCTCTATTCTAACTCATGATCATTATCAGGGAGGCCGTCACGTATTTCCTATGGAATTAGCTCCTTTGCAAAAGACTTTCTCTTTTACTGGTTTCGAGCAGGTTAAGGCTGGGATTGTCAAGTGGCCTATGTCAGTACTACGTTTGACTTCGGCTTCTAAAGAAGATTTGATAAACTTAGCTGACAAGATTTTGCAGGAATGGCGCCAGTATTCAGATCCAAGGGTGCAAGTCTTGGCAGAAAGTAATGGAACACCACACCATACCATCACACCCATTGCCCGTAAACGCGATGGCCAGTTTGAGTTGGACTTAGTCTTGCGGGACAATCAGACTTCTGCAGAACATCCTGATGGCATCTATCATCCCCACAAGGATGTCCAACATATCAAGAAGGAAAATATCGGCTTGATTGAGGTCATGGGCTTGGCAATCTTGCCACCACGTCTGAAAGAAGAAGTGGAGCAAGTCGCTAGCTATCTCGTGGGAGAAGCTGTTACAGTTTCCGATTATCATCAGGAATGGGCAGACCAACTTAGAGCCCAATATCCAGCTCTAACAGATAAAGAAAAAGCCCTTGAAATCGTCAAGGACTCTGTGGGTAAAATTTTTGCACGTGTTTTGGAGGATGCAGGAGTTTACAAGCAAACGGAACAAGGACAGGCAGCCTTTATGAGCTTTGTAGAACAGGTCGGAATTATGCCAGACTAGGAGCTTTCTCCTTGCACAGTCCTATAAAAAGTAGTATCATAGTGTCGTTTGAAATATCAGGAGGAAACGATGAAAGATTTTCATTTTGACGCTATATCTGCCTTTGAAAATTACGAAATTGAAAAAATGAGAGATGGTCACGTTGTGGTGACGACGAAAGTGGTGGACTCGTCGCTCAACTATTATGGCAATGCCCATGGTGGCTATCTCTTTACCCTTTGTGACCAGATCAGCGGTTTGGTGGTCATATCTCTAGGATTAGACGGAGTGACGCTCCAATCCTCTATCAACTACCTCAAAGCAGGAAAACTTGATGATGTGCTGACTATTAAAGGAGAATGTGTCCATCAAGGTCGCACAACCTGCGTAGTGGATGTCGATATTACCAATCAAGAAGGCAGAAATGTCTGTAAGGCAACCTTTACCATGTTTGTCACAGGACAGAGGTCAGAAGACAGACAGGTAAGGATATAGAGAAACAAAAAAGAGGCTCACACCTCTTTTTCTTATTTCTTTTTATGATTTAATACGGCATTGAGGACAATGGCAAGTAGGCTGGCTACGACGATTCCGTTTGAGAAGAACATTTGGAAGGCTGTCGGCATGCTGACAAATAGATTACTGTTGTTGAGTCCGACACCTGCAGCGATTGAAACTGCTGCGATAAGGAAGTTGTGTTCATTGTTAGCAAAGTCAACGCGGGCAAGGATTTGCATCCCTTGAATCGATACAAAACCAAACATCACCAGCATAGCACCACCGAGGACAGGACTTGGAATGATTTGGGCAAGGGCACCAAACTTAGGAAGGAGTCCCAGGAGAACCAGGAAACCAGCTGCGTAGTAGATTGGCAGGCGAGTCTTGATACCTGACAATTTAACCAACCCAACGTTTTGTGAAAATCCTGTGTAAGGGAAAGTGTTAAAGATTCCTCCGAGAAGTACGGCCAAACCTTCTGCACGGTAACCGTTGCGCAGGCGCGTGCTGTCGATAGGGTCTTTCGTGATATCAGACAAGGCTAGGTAAACACCAGTGGATTCAACCATAGACACCGTTGCGATGATACACATCATGACAATAGATGAGATTTCAAAGGTTGGCATCCCAAAGTAGAGTGGAGTTGGGACATGGACAAGTGGTGCTGCTGCAACAGGCGAGAAGTCAACCAAGCCCATGGTAGCAGCAATGGCAGTCCCAACAACCAAACCAATCAAAATAGAGATAGACTTGATAAATCCTTTGGTAAAGATGTTGATCAAGAGGATAATCAGAACAGTGATAGCTGCAAGCAAGAGACTCTGACCAGTTGGCTCTGGAACGTTATTTCCCATATTTCCAATAGCGACAGGAATCAAGGTTAAACCAATAGTGGTAATAACAGATCCTGTTACGATAGATGGGAAGAGATTGGCCACTTTTGAGAAGATGCCTGAAACAAGAACAACGTAAATCCCTGATGCGATAAGGGCACCAAACATAGCGCCACTACCATGGCTTTGTCCAATCATAATCAAGGGAGCTACCGACTGGAAGGCAACTCCAAGAACGACTGGGAGTCCAATCCCAAAGTATTTGTTGAGTTGGAGTTGGAGGAAGGTTGCCACACCACACATGAAGATATCTGTGGAAATCAAGTAGGTCAACTGCTCAACTGAATAGCCAAGGGCAGTCGCAATCATGATGGGAACCAGGATGGATCCTGAGTACATGGCTAGTAAGTGCTGCAAGCCAAGAACGGCTGCTTGCGAGTGTTTTTCTTGAGTTTGCATTAGAGATCTGCCTCCTTAAATATGACTTGACCATTTTCAAAACGATCCAAACGAGCGAGTGATAGAACAGGGTAGCCTGCTTTTTCAAGCAAATCACGGCCATCTTGGAAGGATTTTTCAATCACAATACCGATAGCTTCGACTGTGGCTCCAGCTTGTTCGATGATTTGAATCAAGCCTTTAGCAGCTTGGCCATTAGCAAGGAAATCGTCGATAATCAAGACCTTGTCCTCTGGTGAGAGGAATTTTCCAGCGATAGAAACAGTGCTGGTCACTTGCTTGGTAAAGGAGTAAACTTCGGCAGTTAAGATACCTTCGTTCATAGTGATGTTTTTAGCTTTTTTAGCGAAAATCATGGGAACGTTTAAGGCTTCAGCTGTAAAAACGGCTGGAGCAATACCTGACGCTTCAATGGTTACAACCTTGGTAATGCCAGCAGCAGTAAATTTTTCCGCAAAAACCTTACCAATCTCTCGCATCAAGCTAAAGTCAACTTGGTGGGTTAAAAAGGAATCCACCTTGAGGATGTTGTCACCCAAGATATGCCCATCCTTGAGGATGCGCTCTTCTAATAATTTCATAAGACCTCCTAAAGTCTAAAAGCCAGTTTACTTGTTGGTTAAATGTTTCTATGGTGATCCAGTTTGCTAGTACTATATATTTGATAAAACTAGTACGAGCGAAGCGAGTCTTATCAAATATTTCCCGTTGTAGTGGTATCATAGACAATAAGTTTGTTATTGTCTATGACGGAATTTTTGAGACTTTTGGCTCAAAAATTAGGGATGAAATTCCAAAGGAAGTTGCTCCCGTCCGCACTAATTAAGGGAAATATTAAAAATATTCAAAAAGGACCTACTTAATCTCTAAGTAAGTCCCCAAAATAGGCATGGCAAAAACGACCATACCTCACTTCTGACTTACTTATTGTTAGGTGTTCCGGCACCTTGTAGAAACATCGTGCCAATTCACGACATAAACAAGTAAAATGATATTCAATTTCAAATAGGCTTGAGCCAACGTTTTTATTTTACACTAAATAACTTTAGAAATCAAATGTTTTGTCAGTGTTTTGGAATAAAAAACGAACAAATTGAAGAAAAATTGACAAAATCTCAATTATAGGCTAACATTTAGAAGTATTTTTCATCATAAAAGACATATTATCAAGATTCTTCAAGATCTGACAATATGCCTTTTTCTGATTTGAAAGATTTTTTCTATTCGCTAAATCTTAAAAAATAGCCATCTGGATCCAAAATCGCAAATTCATGGGGATATATAAAGCTATCTCCTACTCGAAATTCTCTTTTGGTTAGCGGACGATGGATAGGATAGTCAGCTTCCAGCAGTTTTTGGTGGAGCTGAGGGACATCTTCAATGCCAAAGGAAATATTGACACCGCGCCCGAAAGGATAGGTTAGTTGGGCTAATTCTTCTGTGCTGCCTTCTTCTAGCATAAGTTGGCAGTCTTCAAGCGAGAGGAAGAGAAATTTCTCCTCTGGACGCTCGTATTCGACAGAAAATCCCAGCAAGTCGCAGTAGAAGTGGCGTGACTTTTCGAGGTCAGATACTACAAATTCAGGAATGACAGCTTGATAGTCCATTAGCTTTCTCCTTAGAGCTCAATCTCCATGACAATGGGTGTGTGGTCTTGGCGCGCACCAGAGTCAATCATATCAGACTTGGTCACCTTGTCAGCGATGCGGTTACTTGTGAGCCAGTAGTCGATTCTCCAGCCTGTATTGTTGATTTTAGAAGTCTTGCTGCGCTGTGCCCACCAAGTGTAGCGTTCTGGAACATCGCCGTGAATGTGGCGGAAGGTGTCCGTAAATCCAGTTGCCAAGAGGTTGGTAAATCCAGAACGTTCCTCGTCGGTAAATCCTGGTGAACGGCGGTTGCTAGCAGGATTTGCAAGGTCGATTTCATTGTGGGCTACGTTGTAGTCGCCGGTCGCAAGGACTGGTTTTTCTTTGTCTAGTTGAGCTAAATACTCCGCATATTTGACATCCCAGACTTGACGTTCTTCCAAGCGTTTGAGACCATCACCAGCATTTGGAGTGTAAACTTGCGTTACGAAAAATTCATCAAATTCCAAGGTGATGATGCGGCCTTCCAAGTCCATGGTAGAAGGGGCACCGATTTCTGGGAAAGTGACAGTAGGTGTAAGTTCTTTCTTATAAAGGAACATGGTTCCAGCATAGCCTTTACGAGCAGGCTCTTGGGAAGAACGCCACGTGTTTTCGTAGCCTGGGAAGAGTTCTTCTAAAATTTCCAAGTGTTTCTTTGTAGGCCCTTTGGCAGAAAGCTTGGTTTCTTGGATAGCAATAATATCAGCATTTTCAGCGACCAAGGTTTGTAGGACTTCTTGGGACAATTTGGCACGAGCTGAGTCACTAGTTAGGGCTGCATTGAGGGAATCAATATTCCATGAGATAAGTTTCATAAAGTTACCTTTTTCATTCAGATTATAGATTTTATTATACCAAAAAAAGGTCTATTTCCCCAACGTATGGCTTGAAAAATCACTCTCTTTCGTTTATAATTAAGAATGATTTTATGAAAGGGAGTGAAAATAAATGAAATTTTACTCATATGACTATGTACTTAGCCAAATCAGTCAGCAAAATGGCATCATGATTGGCTTTGGAATTGTTCTCCTAGCTATCACAGGATTTTTTGCCTTTAAGGCCTATCGAGATAAAAAGGGGACTAAGTTTCGGGAATTGGTCATGATTTTGGCCTTGACCTTAGTGGCCATGCTTTTAGTGACAATTTCAAAATACCAGACCAATCAAGCCTCTAACAATCAATTTCAAACCTCCCTTCATTTCATAGAGGTTGTTTCCAAAGACTTGGGAGTGGATAAATCAGAAGTCTATGTCAATACTTCTGCAGCCACTGATGGAGCGCTTGTCAAGGTAGGTTCAAATGTCTATCGTGCCATGAACGGGAGCCAACCAGACAAGTATCTTTTAGAGAAATTAGAATTGCATCAAACAGATGCTATTGAATTGGTGGAGGTAAACAAATGACACTCAATTATATGGAAATTTTAATCAAACTGGCCTTGGGGCTCTTCTCGCTTGTTTTTGTTATCAATGTGACAGGAAAGGGGAACCTAGCACCTAACTCTGCGACAGACCAAATTCAGAACTATGTTCTCGGTGGTATCATCGGTGGGGTGATTTACAATAGTTCTATCAGTATTCTCCAGTATGCAGTGATTTTGATGATGTGGACGATTTTGGTCTTGACCCTCAAGTGGCTCAATAACAATGTTCGTTTTGTGAAACGCTTGATTGATGGTAAACCGACTCTGCTCATCAAAAATGGGCAGATTGACCCAGAAGCCTGTCGTTCAGTTGGTTTGTCTGCGGCAGAAGTTGCTCTCAAACTTCGTAGCCAAGGGATTTTCCAGATGAAACAGGTCAAACGCGCTGTGCAGGAGCAAAATGGCCAACTCATCGTGGTCCAAATAGGAGATGAAAATCCTAAGTATCCAGTTGTGACTGACGGTGTGATCCAAGTCGATGTCTTGGAAACGATTGGCCGTAGCGAAGAGTGGCTGCTTGATAATCTCAGCAAACAAGGACATGACAATGTAGCCAATATCTTTATCGCTGAGTATGACAAGGGTGCGGTCACAGTCGTAACCTATGAATAAGAAAAGCCTGGGGTCTTGTACTCTTCGAAAATCAAATTCAAACTGCGTCAACGTCGCCTTGCCGTACTCGAGTACAGCCTGCGGCTAGTTTCCTAGTTTGCTCTTTGATTTTCATTGAGTATTGGCCTCAGGTTTTCATTTGCAATCAGAAAGGGATTTTATGTCCATTATTCAAAAACTTTGGTGGTTTTTCAAGTTAGAAAAACGCCGTTATCTAGTCGGAATTGTGGCCCTGGTCTTGGTTTCCGTCCTCAATCTCATTCCACCTATGGTCATGGGGCGGGTGATTGATGCCATCACATCGGGACAATTAACCCAGCAGGACCTCCTTCTTGACCTATTTTACTTGCTACTTGCTGCCTTTGGGATGTACTATCTGCGCTATGTTTGGCGTATGTATATCCTCGGTACTTCCTACCGTTTGGGACAGATTATGCGCTCTCGCTTATTTGAGCATTTCACAAAAATGTCTCCAGCCTTTTATCAAACCTACAGGACGGGGGACCTGATGGCACACGCAACCAACGATATCAATGCCCTAACGCGTCTGGCAGGGGGAGGGGTTATGTCAGCGGTGGATGCCTCAATCACAGCTTTAGTGACCTTGTTGACCATGCTCTTTAGCATTTCATGGCAAATGACCTTGGTTGCCATTCTTCCCCTGCCTTTCATGGCCTATGCGACCAGTCGTCTAGGTAGAAAGACTCACAGAGCCTTTGGAGAGTCCCAAGCTGCCTTTTCTGAACTCAATAACAAGGTGCAGGAGTCTGTATCAGGTATCAAAGTGACCAAATCTTTCGGTTATCAGGCAGACGAGCTGGAGTCTTTTCAGGCAGTCAATGAATTGACCTTCCAAAAGAACCTGCAAACCATGAAATACGATAGTCTCTTTGACCCCATGGTTCTCTTGTTTGTTGGCTCCTCCTATGTTTTAACGCTTTTGGTCGGTTCCTTGATGGTTCAGGAAGGGAAAATCACGGTTGGAAATCTGGTTACCTTTATCAGCTACTTGGATATGCTGGTTTGGCCTCTTATGGCTATCGGTTTCCTCTTTAATATCACTCAGCGAGGGAAGGTTTCCTACCAGCGGATTGAGGAACTCTTGTCTCAGGAATCACCTGTACAAGATCCTGAGTTTCCTTTAGATGGCATTGTAAACGGGCGCTTGCAGTATGATATTGATAGCTTTGCCTTTGAAAATGAGGAAACACTGACGGATATTCACTTTAGCTTGGAAAAAGGGCAAACACTGGGCTTGGTTGGTCAGACAGGCTCTGGAAAAACGTCCTTGATTAAGCTTCTCTTGCGTGAATACGATGTGGACAAGGGAGCCATTTATCTAAATGGTCATGATATTAGAGATTATCGTCTGACAGACCTTCGTAGTCTTATGGGTTATGTTCCTCAGGATCAATTCCTCTTTGCGACTTCTATCTTAGACAATATTCGCTTTGGAAATCCGAACTTGACCCTTTCTGCAGTCGAGGAAGCGACTAAGCTAGCTCAAGTTTATCAAGACATTGTAGACATGCCTCAGGGATTTGAGACCATTATCGGTGAAAAGGGAGTCAGTCTTTCTGGTGGTCAAAAGCAGCGTCTGGCCATGAGTCGGGCTATGATTTTAGATCCAGATATCTTGATTTTGGATGATTCTTTGTCGGCCGTGGATGCCAAGACAGAATATGCGATTATCGACAACCTTAAGGAGACGCGAAAGGACAAGACAACCATTATTACGGCTCATCGCCTGAGTGCAGTTGTCCATGCAGATCTAATCTTGGTTCTGCAAAATGGTCAAATTATTGAACAGGGCACACACGAAGACTTGCTAGCTTTGGATGGCTGGTATGCCCAAACCTACCAGTCTCAGCAGATGGAAATGAAAGGAGAAGAAGATGCAGAATAAGAAAGAACAATGGACTGTATTGAAGCGCTTGATGTCCTATCTCAAGCCTTACGGCCTCCTGACCTTTTTGGCACTCAGTTTTCTCCTAGCGACGACGGTCATCAAAAGTGTCATTCCCCTTGTGGCTTCCCACTTTATCGACCAGTATCTGAGTAATCTTAACCAACTAGCCATTACCGTTTTGCTGGCCTACTATGGCCTTTATATCCTACAAACTGTAGTTCAGTATGTCGGTAATCTTCTCTTTGCACGGGTGTCATACAGTATTGTTAGGGATATTCGTCGGGATGCCTTTGCCAATATGGAGAAATTGGGCATGTCCTATTTTGACAAGACACCAGCAGGCTCTATCGTCTCTCGTTTGACAAATGACACCGAGACCATCAGCGATATGTTTTCGGGGATTTTATCTAGCTTTATCTCAGCAGTTTTCATCTTTCTGACAACTCTTTATACCATGTTGGTATTGGATTTTCGTTTGACAGCATTAGTCTTGCTCTTTCTCCCCTTGATCTTCCTTTTGGTCAATCTCTATCGGAAAAAATCAGTGAAAATCATTGAGAAAACCAGAAGTCTCTTGTCAGATATCAATAGTAAGCTGGCAGAGAATATCGAGGGCATCAGGATTATTCAGGCCTTTAATCAAGAGAAGCGCCTGCAGGCGGAATTCGATGAAATCAACCAAGAACACTTGGTCTATGCCAACCGTTCTGTAGCCTTGGATGCCCTCTTTTTGCGCCCTGCCATGAGTTTGCTGAAACTCCTAGGATACGCTGTTTTGATGGCCTATTTTGGCTATCGTGGTCTTTATCTGGGAATAACGGCAGGAACCATGTATGCCTTTATCCAGTATATCAATCGTCTCTTTGATCCCTTGATTGAAGTGACGCAAAACTTCTCAACCCTGCAAACGTCTATGGTTTCTGCAGGTCGTGTCTTTTCCCTGATAGACGAGAGGACCTATGAACCTCTTCAAGAAAATGGCCAGGCTAAAGTCAAAGAAGGCAATATCCGTTTTGAACATGTGTGTTTCTCATATGACGGGAAACATCAGATTCTGGATGATATTTCCTTTTCGGTTAACAAGGGTGAAACCATTGCATTTGTAGGCCATACAGGTTCAGGGAAATCTTCGATTATTAATGTCCTCATGCGCTTTTATGAATTTCAATCAGGGCGAGTTCTCTTGGACGATGTGGATATTAGGGACTACAGTCAGGAAGAGCTGAGAAAAAACATCGGTCTGGTCTTGCAGGAACCCTTCCTCTATCATGGAACCATTAAGTCCAATATCGCCATGTACCAAGACATTAGTGATGAGCAGGTCCAGGCTTCTGCAGCCTTCGTGGATGCAGATTCCTTTATTCAAGACCTTCCTCAGGGTTACGACTCACCTGTGTCCGAGCGTGGTTCGAGCTTTTCAACTGGACAGCGCCAGCTTCTTGCCTTTGCTAGAACAGTTGCCAGTCAGCCCAAAATCTTGATTTTGGATGAAGCGACAGCAAATATTGACTCTGAAACAGAAAGTCTGGTTCAAGCTTCACTGGCTAAGATGAGACAGGGACGAACAACCATTGCTATCGCTCACCGCCTTTCTACCATCCAAGACGCCAACTGTATCTATGTTTTGGACAAGGGGCGCATCATCGAGAGCGGAAGCCATGAGGAACTTTTGGCCTTGGGAGGAACCTATCACAAGATGTATAGTTTGCAGGCAGGGGCCATGGCCTAATACTCTTTGAAAATCTATTCAAGTCAGGTCAGCTTTATCTGCAACCTAAAAGCTGTACTTTGATTTTCATTGAGTGTAAGAAGGAAATCCTTCAAATTACAGATTTCTTTCACCGCCTTTTCCATTTTGTGGTATAATGAAAAATGTTGACAAATAGTATAATAAAAACAAAGGAGAAACAGCATGCTGAAATGGGAAGACTTGCCCGTGGAAATGAAATCAAGCGAGGTTGAGTCTTACTACCAGCTTGTCTCTAAAAGGAAGGGTTCGCTGATTTTCAAGCGTTGTTTGGACTGGGTTCTAGCCTTGGTTGTACTTGTTCTGACCTCTCCCATCTTTCTCATCTTGAGCATTTGGATCAAGTTGGATAGCAAGGGGCCAGTGATTTACAAGCAAGAGCGCGTGACCCAGTACAATCGACCTTTCAAGATTTGGAAGTTCCGTACCATGGTGACGGATGCGGATAAACAAGGGAGTCTGGTGACTTCTGCTAACGATAGCCGCATTACCAAGGTTGGCAATTTTATCCGCCGTGTCCGTTTGGACGAACTGCCTCAGTTGGTCAATGTTCTTAAAGGTGAGATGTCCTTTGTAGGGACGCGTCCTGAAGTGCCTCGTTACACAGAGCAGTATAGCCCTGAGATGATGGCAACCTTGCTTTTGCCAGCAGGGATTACCTCTCCAGCCAGCATCAACTACAAGGATGAGGACACTATCATCAGTCAAATGACGGAGAAAGGTCTGTCGGTTGACCAAGCCTATGTCGAACACGTCCTTCCTGAAAAGATGCGCTATAACCTCGCCTATCTCCGAGAGTTTAGTTTCCTTGGAGACATCAAAATCATGTTTCAAACCGTGTTTGAAGTGCTAAAATAAAGTAGTCATGAGAAAATGAGTACAGATAAAAGGAGCAAATCAATGCCAAATTACAATATTCCATTTTCACCACCCGATATTACGGAAGCAGAAATTGCTGAAGTAGCGGATACCCTGCGTTCTGGTTGGATTACAACAGGTCCTAAGACAAAAGAACTGGAGCGTCGCTTGTCTCAATATACACAGACGCCTAAGACTGTCTGTCTTAACTCTGCGACTGCCGCTCTTGAGTTGATTTTACGCGTCTTGGAAGTGGGACCTGGTGATGAAGTCATCGTTCCAGCCATGACCTATACAGCTTCATGTAGTGTCATTACGCATGTGGGAGCAACCCCTGTCATGGTGGATATCCAAGCAGATACGTTTGAGATGGACTATGACTTGCTCGAGCAAGCCATTACTGAAAAGACCAAGGTGATTATCCCAGTAGAACTTGCAGGTATTGTTTGCGACTATGATCGTTTGTTCCAAGTTGTGGAGAAAAAACGTGATCTCTTTACCGCTTCAAGCAAGTGGCAAAAAGCCTTTAACCGTATTGTGATTGTTTCTGATAGTGCCCATGCTTTGGGATCTACTTATAAAGGACAACCAGCTGGTTCTATCGCTGACTTTACTTCCTTCTCATTCCATGCTGTTAAGAACTTTACAACGGCTGAGGGAGGAAGTGCGACTTGGAAGGCCAATCCAGCGATTGACGATGAAGAGATGTACAAGGAATTTCAAATCCTTTCCCTTCATGGTCAAACTAAGGATGCTCTTGCTAAGATGCAACTGGGTTCATGGGAATACGATATCGTCACACCAGCCTACAAGTGCAATATGACAGATATCATGGCTTCCCTTGGTTTGGTACAATTGGACCGTTACCCTAGCTTGCTTGACCGTCGTAAGGAAATCGTGGATCGCTATGATCGTGGTTTTGCAGGTTCTCGCATCCATCCATTGGCACACAAGACTGAAACTGTCGAATCTTCACGCCACCTTTACATCACCCATGTAGAAGGAGCGAGCTTAGAAGAACGCAATCTTATCATCCAAGAATTAGCTAAAGCAGGAATTGCAAGTAATGTACACTACAAACCACTTCCGCTCTTGACAGCCTATAAGAATCTTGGCTTTGATATGGCGAATTATCCTAAGGCTTATGCCTTCTTTGAAAATGAAATTACGCTCCCTCTTCACACTAAATTAAGCGATGAAGAAGTGGACTATATCATTGAGACTTTCAAAACAGTTTCTGAAAAAGTACTAGCTTCATCAAAAAAATTGTAAAAAAGTCTTGACAAAGAAAAAACAAAGTATTAAAATAAGTTCAATAAATCAGAAAAGTAACTATTTTTGATCTTCAGGGAGCCTGTGGTGATTGTGAACAGGTGGTTGGAAGTAGTGAAAGTGGGCTGATTTTAAAAATGAATTTGAAACAATGAAAATTCGGTTCGCACACCTTACAGTGCAACTTGTTGTTAGACAAGGTAGAGATGTAAAGGGGAATAGTCCCTTTATAATTGAGGTGGCACCGCGTTACCAACGCCCTCACACGGAAGTTTATTCTGTGTGTGGGCTTTTTTCTATCCGTCATTTTGTTTATCTTTTATTAGGGCGTTAAGTCGCTTTGATGAACTTGAGTTCTATCTGCAGCTCCTTGCCTACTACTAAAAGCAAACAAAAAGTCGAATAAATACAGAAAGAGGAAAATTTTATGACAACTAAAGGTTATTTTGGACAATTTGGTGGTAGTTTTGTACCGGAGCCGATTCAGGCTTTGTTGGATGAGTTGGAAGTGACATTTGAAAAGTACAAGGATGATCCAGAGTTTTTGGCAGAATTTCGTCATTACTTGAAGGATTATTCCGGTCGCGAAACACCTCTCTATTTTGCAGAAAGTTTGACAGAGCACCTAGGTGGAGCTAAGATTTATCTCAAGCGCGAAGATCTTAACCACCTTGGTTCTCACAAACTCAACAACGTTTTAGGTCAGATTCTTCTGGCTAAACGCATGGGCAAAAAACGAGTGATTGCGGAAACAGGAGCTGGTCAGCACGGTGTTGCGACAGCAGCGGCTGCAGCCAAGTTTGGTATGGCCTGTGATGTCTACATGGGGGCAGAGGATGTGGAGCGTCAACGTCTCAATGTTTTCCGTATGGAGATGATGGGAGCAACTGTTCACGCAGTTGAAACAGGGACTCGTACCCTCAAAGATGCTGTTGATGCAGCCTTTGGAGCATGGATGAATGACCTTGAAGCCTTCTATGTTCTGGGATCTGCTGTAGGTCCTCACCCTTATCCTACAATTGTCCACGAGTTCCAAAAGGTCATCAGTGAAGAATCTCGCCGTCAAATCTTAGAAAAAGAAGGTCGTTTACCAGACTACGTTATTGCCTGTGTAGGTGGTGGTTCTAATGCTATTGGTGCATTTTCTCAGTATGTGGCTGATGAAGAAGTCAAATTGGTTGGGGTTGAAGCTGCTGGTCACGGACTTGATACAGACAAGCACGCAGCTACTATGACAAAAGGTAGTATCGGAATTGTTGACGGTATGAAGACCTATGCAGTCTTTAAGGAAGATGGAGAGCTGGCTCCAGTTTACTCTATCTCAGCTGGATTGGACTATCCAGGGGTTGGCCCAGAACACGCTTACTTTAAAGATTCAGGTCGCGTGGAATATGTTGCAGCGACAGACGAAGAAGCTGTTCAGGCTCTCCTCCTTCTCAGCAAGACTGAAGGAATTATCCCAGCTATTGAAAGCTCACACGCTATCGCAGAAGCAGTTAAACGTGCACCGAAACTAAGTAAAGACGACACTATCATCATCAATGTCTCTGGTCGTGGAGACAAGGACGTAGCTGCTATTGCAGACTACCTAGAAGCTAAAAAATAAAAGATGGAAAAATTACAGTCTTTTCTCTCACAGAGAGCTTGTGTTTGCTGGAAACAAGCAGAGAAAGCTGTAAGGTTGGGTCCATCTGAGACAAGAGAAGAAAACATAATTCTCAAGGGAGTGCCCTTTATCGCACAACCTGTTACAGGAGGTTTCTGAGACAGGAATGAGAGATAGGAGAAATCCTATAATTGAGGTGGCACCGCGAATTTCGTCCTCACGCAAGTTGTTTTGCGTGGGGATTTTTCATACAGTCGCCACGGACTAGAAGTAGAACTGAAAGGGAAATTACAATGGAACGAATCATTCATGGAGATGTTTTATCACCAATCTTGGCTTATATGCGCCTAAAGGGGCAACACAAGGTTATTTTAGAGAGTATTCCGAGAGACAAGGAAACAGCTCGTTTTTCTATCCTAGCTTATAATCCAGTTTTTGAGATTAAGTTTGAAAATGGAGTTCTCTATCAAAATGGTCAAGTGATTGATCAGGATCCCTTGGATTTCCTTTATGAAGTGACTCATAAGAGCCAGCACCATTCAGACCTACCTTTTGGTGGGGGAGCCATTGGTTTTGTTGGTTACGATATGATTTCGCTTTATGAAGAAATTGGTCAAATCCCTCAAGATACAATTGGGACTCCAGACATGCATTTCTTTGTCTATGAGAGTTACATGGTCTTTGACCACAAGAAGGAAAAAATTCATGTCATCGAGGATGCTCTCTATAGTGAGCGTAGTCAAGAAGACTTGGAAAAAGCCTTAAACCAAGTGCTTGAGGAATTACGCATCCCTGCTCCAAATGAATTTGAAGACTTGGATCTATCTCCGTTAGACTTCAAACCGCATATCGCTCCTCAAAAATTTGAGGAAATGGTGGAAACAGCTCGTGACTTGATTCGTAATGGCGACATGTTCCAGTGCGTACTCAGTCAGCGCTTCTCAGCAGAAGTTACTGGAAATCCATTTGACTTCTACAGAAATCTCCGCGTGACTAATCCTTCTAATTACCTTTATTTCTATGATTTTGGAGATTATCAAATCATCGGTGCCAGTCCAGAAAGTTTGGTTTCTGTCAAAAACGGCATCGTAACAACCAATCCGATTGCAGGTACGCGACCAAGAGGAGCTACGGATGAAGAAGACAAGGCTTTGGCGACAGACCTGCTTTCGGATGAGAAGGAAACAGCAGAGCATCGGATGTTAGTAGACTTGGGACGAAATGATATTGGTCGCATCTCTGAAACGTCCAGTGTCCAAGTCACCAAGTATATGGAAGTGGAGCTCTTTCGCTATGTTATGCATTTGACCAGCGTGGTCAAGGGGCGTTTGCTTCCAGAACTCATTGCCATGGATGCCTTGAAAGCAACACTTCCTGCTGGAACCGTTTCTGGAGCACCAAAGATTCGAGCGATGAGACGCATCTATGAACTGGAAACAGAAAAACGTGGCGTATACGCAGGAGCAATCGGCTACTTATCTGCGACGGGTGATATGGATTTCGCCATTGCCATCCGAACGATGATTCTCAAAAATCAAACAGCCTATGTGCAGGCTGGGGCAGGGATTGTCTACGACTCCATCGCCCAAAATGAATACCAAGAAACCATTAACAAGGCTAAATCTATGACTAGAATTGGAGAACTAAGACCATGATTTTATTGATTGACAACTATGATTCTTTTACCTATAACTTGGCCCAATACATTGGGAATTTTGCAGAAGTTCAGGTCTTGAGAAATGATGATCCCAGGCTGTATGAAGAAGCTGGAAAAGCAGATGGTCTGGTCTTTTCGCCCGGTCCTGGTTGGCCAGTTGATGCTGGAAAGATGGAAGACATGATTCGTGATTTTGCTGGCAAGAAGCCGATTCTTGGGATTTGTTTGGGCCACCAAGCTATCGCAGAAGTCTTTGGCGGTAAGCTAGGCTTGGCTCCCAAAGTCATGCATGGGAAACAGAGCAATATCAACTTTGAAGCGCCATCTGTTCTGTATCAAGGTATCGAGGATGGCCGTGCAGTCATGCGTTACCACAGTATTTTGATTGAAGAAATGCCAGAAGACTTTGAAGTGACAGCTCGTTCGACTGATGACCAAGCCATCATGGGAATTCAACATAAAAATCTACCGATTTATGGCTTCCAGTACCATCCAGAGAGCATTGGAACGCCAGATGGCTTGTCTTCTATTCGGAATTTTATCGAGAAGGTTGTAAAGTGAGGAAACTAGGATGAAAGAGATTATTGAAAAACTAGCAAAATTTGAAAATTTATCAGGTGTGGAAATGACGGATGTCATTGAGCGTATCGTAACTGGCCGTGTAACGGAGGCGCAGATTGCTTCTCTCCTTTTGGCTCTTAAGATGAAGGGGGAAACACCTGAGGAACGCACAGCCATTGCCCAAGTCATGAGAGGACATGCCCAACATATTCCAACTGAGATTCATGATGCCATGGACAACTGTGGTACAGGTGGGGACAAGTCTTTCAGCTTTAACATCTCCACAACTGCAGCCTTTGTCTTGGCTGGTGGTGGTGTTCACATGGCAAAACACGGTAATCGCTCGATTTCTTCTAAATCTGGTTCTGCAGATGTCCTCGAAGCCTTAGGCATCAACCTAGACCTCAAACCAGCTGAATTAGGTAAGGTCTTTGATAAAACTGGTATCGTCTTTCTCTTTGCTAAAAATATGCACCCAGCAATGAAATACATCATGCCAGCTCGTTTGGAATTGGGAATTCCAACAATCATGAACTTGACTGGTCCTCTGATTCACCCAATGACTTTGGAAACACAGCTTCTTGGTATTAGTCGTCCAGAACTTCTAGAAAGTACAGCTCAGGTTTTGAAAAATATGGGTCGCAAACGTGCTATAGTGGTTGCTGGTCCAGAAGGATTGGACGAAGCTGGTTTGAATGGAACAACCAAGATTGCCCTTCTTGAAAATGGCGAAATCACCTTGTCAAGCTTTACTCCAGAAGATCTAGGGATGGAACGCTACGCTATCGAAGATATTCGTGGAGGCAACGCTCAGGAAAATGCAGAAATTTTGCTTAGAGTTCTTAAAAATGAACCAAGTCCATTCTTGGAAACGACAGTTTTAAATGCTGGTCTTGGTTTCTATGCTAATGGCAAGGTAGCTAGCATCAAGGATGGAGTTGCCTTGGCCCGCGAAGTCATTGCTAGTGGCAAGGCCCTTGAAAAACTCAGACTGTTACAGGAGTACCAAAAATGAGTCAGGAATTTTTAGCACGAATTTTGGAGCAGAAGGCGCGTGAGGTCGAGCAGATGGAGCTGGAGGAAATCCAGCCCCTGCGCCAGACCTATCGTTTAGCTGACTATCTAAAACAACATCAAGACCGTTTACAGGTAATCGCAGAAGTCAAGAAGGCTAGCCCTAGTCTGGGAGATATCAATCTAGATGTGGATATTGTGCAACAGGCCCAGACTTATGAAGCGAACGGAGCAGTGATGATTTCTGTTCTGACAGATGAAGTTTTCTTTAAAGGACATTTGGATTATCTACGGGAGATTTCCAGTCAGGTAAACATTCCAACGCTTAACAAGGACTTTATCATCGATGAAAAGCAAATCATCCGCGCTCGCAATGCAGGTGCGACAGTCATCCTGCTTATTGTGGCCGCCTTGTCCGAAGAACGCCTCAAGGAACTTTATGACTATGCGACAGAGCTTGGTCTGGAAGTCTTGGTGGAAACTCACAATCTAGCTGAACTAGAAGTGGCTCATAGACTTGGTGCTGAGATTATTGGGGTCAATAACCGCAACTTGACCACCTTTGAAGTTGACTTGCAGACCAGTGTAGATTTGGCTAAATATTTCAAAGATGATTGCTTGTACATTTCTGAATCTGCTATTTTCACAGGGCAGGATGCGGAACGAGTAGCACCATACTTTAATGGAATTTTAGTTGGGACAGCTCTCATGCAGGCAGAGGATGTGGCTCAAAGAATCAAGGAGTTGCAGATTGACAAAAGTTAAGATTTGTGGACTATCGACCAAAGAAGCGGTGGAAACAGCCGTATCAGCAGGAGCCGACTACATCGGTTTTGTCTTTGCACCTAGTAAAAGACAGGTGACCTTGGATCAGGCTGTTGAGCTGGCAAAGCTTATTCCTGCAGATGTCAAAAAGGTTGGTGTATTTGTTTCACCAAGTCGGGCAGAACTGCTAGAAGTCATTGACAAAGTTGGCTTGGACTTGGTTCAAGTTCACGGTCAGGTGGCAGATGATTTGTTTGCGGATTTGCCTTGTGCCAGTATTCAGGCTGTGCAGGTGGATGGAGAGGGTCATGTGCCCAATTCTCAGGCAAACTATCTACTCTTTGATGCCCCTGTGGCTGGGAGTGGTCAGACCTTTGACTGGGCTCAACTGGATACGATTGGACTAACTCAGCCTTTCTTTATCGCAGGTGGGCTTAAGGAAGACAATGTCGTAAAAGCAATTCAACACTTTACTCCCTATGCAGTCGATGTATCGAGCGGAGTGGAGACAGATGGACAAAAAGATCATGAAAAGATTAGAAGATTTATAGAGAGGGTAAAGAATGGCATATCAAGAACCAAATAAAGATGGATTTTACGGAAAATTCGGCGGACGTTTTGTCCCAGAAACATTGATGACAGCAGTTTTGGAGTTGGAGAAGGCCTACCGTGAAAGTCAGGCAGACCCAAGTTTCCAGGAGGAATTGACCCAGCTCTTACGTCAGTACGTAGGTCGTGAAACTCCGCTTTACTACGCAAAAAATTTGACCCAGTATATTGGCGGAGCCAAGATTTATCTTAAACGTGAAGACCTTAACCATACAGGGGCCCACAAGATTAACAATGCCTTGGGACAAGTTCTTCTGGCTAAACGCATGGGTAAAAAGAAAATTATTGCTGAAACAGGTGCTGGTCAGCACGGTGTAGCAACTGCAACAGCTGCAGCCCTCTTTAACATGGAATGTACTATCTACATGGGCGAGGAAGATGTCAAACGCCAAGCCCTCAATGTCTTTCGTATGGAGCTTTTGGGAGCTAAGGTTGAGGCAGTGACAGACGGTTCGCGCGTGCTCAAAGATGCGGTCAATGCAGCCCTCCGTTCATGGGTAGCTAATATCGATGATACCCACTATATCCTTGGTTCTGCTTTGGGGCCTCATCCTTTCCCAGAAATTGTTCGTGACTTCCAAAGTGTCATCGGTAGAGAAGCTAAACAACAGTACCGTGACTTAACAGGTCAAGATTTACCAGATGCCCTAGTAGCTTGTGTTGGTGGTGGTTCTAACGCTATCGGTCTCTTCCATCCATTTGTAGAAGATGAGTCAGTAGCTATGTATGGAGCTGAAGCAGCAGGACTTGGTGTGGATACAGAGCATCACGCAGCTACCTTGACCAAGGGTCGTCCTGGTGTTCTTCACGGTTCTCTCATGGATGTGCTCCAAGATGCCCATGGTCAAATTCTTGAAGCCTTCTCTATCTCAGCAGGTTTGGACTATCCTGGTATCGGTCCAGAACATTCTCACTACCACGATATTAAACGTGCCAGCTATGTCCCTGTGACAGACGAAGAAGCCTTGGAAGGATTCCAGCTCTTGTCTCGTGTGGAAGGGATTATTCCAGCCTTGGAATCTAGTCATGCTATCGCCTTTGCGGTGAAATTGGCCAAAGAACTTGGACCAGACAAATCCATGATAGTCTGTCTATCAGGTCGTGGGGACAAGGATGTGGTTCAAGTCAAAGACCGCTTGGAAGCAGATGCAGCAAAGAAGGGAGAAGCTCATGCCTAAGACACTAACAGAAAAATTAAACGCTATAAAAGCAGCTGGAAAAGGAATTTTTGTTCCCTATATCATGGCTGGAGACCACGAGAAAGGTTTGGATGGTCTAGGAGAAACAATCCACTTTTTAGAAGATTTGGGTGTCTCTGCCATTGAAGTGGGCATTCCCTTTTCAGACCCTGTTGCAGATGGACCTGTGATTGAAGAAGCAGGCTTGCGCAGTCTAGCCCACGGAACTTCTACCCAGGCTTTGGTTGAAACCTTAAAAACCATTGAAACAGAGGTTCCACTGGTCATCATGACCTACTTCAACCCCCTCTTTCAGTACGGTGTGGAGAACTTTGTCAAAGATTTGGCAGATACAGCGGTTAAGGGATTGATTATCCCAGACCTGCCTCATGAACATGCTAATTTTGTAGAGCCATTTTTGGCAGATACAGACATGGCCTTGATTCCTCTAGTTAGTTTGACGACAGGGATTGAGCGTCAGAAAGAGTTGATTGAAGGGGCAGAAGGTTTTGTCTATGCGGTTGCCATCAATGGGGTTACAGGGAAATCAGGCAATTACCGTGCAGACTTGGACAAGCACTTGGCACAATTGCATCAAGTGGCTGACATCCCAGTCTTGACAGGTTTTGGGGTGTCTAGTCAAGCCGATGTAGAACGCTTCAATGCGGTGTCAGATGGTGTTATCGTTGGTTCGAAAATTGTAAAAGCTCTCCATGAAGGAGAGCAGATTCAGGACTTTATCAAACAAGTAGTAGCTTACCAAAAATAATCACACAAGCAGCGAGCAAGAGGAAAGGCACGAAAGGAAGTCTTTCCTTTTTCTTTTGCAGGAGAAAGGCTAGAATTCCCGTAGCAGAAGCAAACTGAATCAAGATCAGCAATTCGGTCGCACTAAAGACGAGAGCGCAAGAAGCTAGAAAGAGAAAATCCCCTGCTCCCATGCGGATATCGATAAAATGAGCCAAAAAGCCAAGAGCAAGGAAAAAGACCATGACCAGATTCCAGCCAGAGCAGGCTATTAGGAGTAGATGGAAAGTCATCCAGACCAGTAAGGGATATTCCTGATGGCGAAAGTCGTAGATGCCCAAGGTCAAACCAGCAGTGATTAGGATGACTTGCCCCAAGGAAAGAAAACCCCAAGACCAAGATAGAAAGAGGAGACCTAAGCCTAGTTCAAAGAGGGCATACCAGATAGGATAAGGAGCCTTGCAGTAGCGACAGCGAAAGCGATTGAAGACCTGCGAGAGAATCGGAATCAAATCTAAGGGACGCAAGCGAGTCTGACAGGAATCGCAGTGACTGGCTGGATTGATAATGGATTGCTCTGGAAAACGGTCAATGACCAAACCAAGAAAGGAAGCGAGAATGCTCCCGACAAGAAAAAAATAAAAATCAATCATACTTATCTATTCGTAAAAAATGGGAGAAGTAGTATAATGGAGAAACATAGATAAGATGGTGAGGCAAATATGACAATTCGTTTTGAAGAAAAGGTGAGCACAGAAAACGCTCAATTCGTATGCCAATGGTCCAACTCCCTTGGCAAATCCTTTCAAGAACAATGGATGGGACCAATGATTCCTTTTCCACTGACCCTTCAAGCCTTGCAAGATTTAGAAGGAATCTTTTCAATCTTTGAAGGACAAGAGTTTGTGGGGGTTATCCAGAAAATCAGGCAAGAAGACAGTAATCTTCATATTGGAAGATTTTTTATCAATCCTCAGAAACAGGGGCAAGGCTTAGGTAGGCAGGCTTTAAGGAAATTTGTTAGTTTGGTCTTTGAAAATAGAGATATAGACAGCATCTCTCTAAATGTCTTCGAGGCAAATCAAAGAGCTCAGAATCTTTACCAAAAAGAAGGATTTGAAATCGTTCAAATAGTTGAAGAACCTGTACGAAAATACATCATGAAAAAGAGGAGGTAGAAATCAAACAGCCTTGAAATCAATGTTGACTGCGATGATGAACCTGAATCAGCCCCTCAAAAGGGTCTGTATATGAATGAACGTTACCAGTGTTTAAAAACTAAAGAATATCAGGCACTTTTATCTTCCAAGGGTAGACAAATTTTCGCTAAACGTAAGATTGATATGAAATCTGTCTTTGGGCAGATAAAGGTTTGTTTGGGTTATAAGAGATGTTATCTGAGAGGTAAACGTAAAGTGAGAATTGACATGGGATTCGTACTCATGGTCAACAACCTGCTGAAATATAATAAGAGAAAGAGGCAAAATTAAAAAGCTAGAGTTCCGCAATTGGAAATCTCTAGCTTTTTGTTTTCTGAGAATCATCTTGACTCAGACTCTTTTGACTAATGTTACTAAAAAGATAAAGCAACTTTTAGCCTTATTTATTGTCGCCACTCAACATGTTTTTAACACCTTCGATAGCACCTTCTACAGCGTCTTTGGCATCTTCAGCAACTTCTTTTACTTTAGAAACAACTTTTTCAGCTGTTCCTTCTTTTTCCATTTTTTCATCTCCGATGGCTTTCCCAACACCTTCTTTAATAGAACCTTTAGCTTGATTCAATTTTTCTTCTACTGACATGATAATTTCTCCTGTTATATTTATTTTATATTAGTTTACACGAGTTTTTTCGTGAGATACTACACCAGTTGCTGCACCTTTAACAGCTTCTACACCTTCGCTAACTTTTTCTTGAACAGTTGAGAAACCAGATCCAAGACCAGATTTAGCTTTTTCGAATTGTTCTGAAGCGAATTCTCCTGTTGATTCAGCAACGTCAGATACGCGATCTTGAAGGCTTACTGAGTCTGCTTCATGTTGTTCTTTTGTTTTGATGTCGACAACGTTTACGTTGATTTCAACAACTTCCAAGTCAGTCATTTTAGCAACTTCTGAAGATACGATTTCTCTGATTTCTGAATATAAAGCTGGAACATTTTTTTGGTACTCAGCAATAATGTTTAAGTCAACTGCAACTTGTGTTTTACCAACTTCTACGTTAACACCACTTGTTACGTCATCGCTGTTAACGATTTTTTCTTTAAGATTTGAGAAGAACCCACCGTCGATTCCCAAAAGACCTGAAACGTTTTCTAGTGACAGACCAATGATTTTTTGGATAACTTTATCTTCGTAAGTAAGTTCTCCTTTGATTTCGTGAGCTACAACAGTAGCATCTTTCTTTTCTACGTTAGTGTTAATGTTTTTTTCGTTTGACATATGAAACTCCTTTAATTAAATTAGTAATTTTTATTTATCTATATAGTTTTTTTCGATATATAATCCAGCTGCAACTCCCAGTGCTCCTAAAATCAATACAAATATTGTTTTGAAGAAGCCAAAGGAGATAATCAAACAAGCGAGAAATACGCCTATGAGACCTGCGATTATTGGATATCGATATTGTTTAAGCCATTCCATTTTTTACTTCCTTACTTCACACGACTAACAGTCTTTTTGTTTTGAGGTTTTGGTTTAGGCTGGTAGTCTTTTACTAGAACTTCTAGTTTAACCTGACGCTCAATACCAAAAAACTGCTTCAATCCATTAGTTATTTCATTTTGAATTAGTTGGCATCTGTCAGCGATGTTGTCCGAAGGAAGAATTTTACCTTCTACATGAACGAAACATTTATTTTTTCGTAAATTTACATGAACAGTTGGGTTCTTGATCAATCCATGATCACTCACCAAACTTCTAACAAAACCTTCGATTGCTGAATTCTTTAATTTCAATGTATCGTTTTTAGTTTCAAGTTGAATTTCCAAATAACGTTTAGGATAAAACAATACAACTAACATCGATAACAAAACTAAAGTTGATAGAGCCACTATCCCCCAGAATATATATCTAGAGAGATAAAATTCAACGAAATGATTCTGTCTCCAGCTAAATAGCTGAATGCCTAGATCACTAACTTGATGATAATCTATCAAAACAGGAAGGAAAATTGTCAAGATTAAAATACAGAAAATAATGAAACATATTTTCTTTGCTTTTGACATATACAATCCTTTCGATTTAACATTTAAACTATTTTTACCCGTCTAATCTATTTAAAAATAGTTTATTACTACAAGTAATTATTTTTTACCTGTAAAGAATGATACTACAGTAACAACAATTGCTGCTCCTGCAATAGATGGGATCAAAGCCATTCCAGCGATGGATGGGCCCCAACTACCTAAAAGGGATTGTCCTACAGATGACCCGACTAAACCAGCGAATACATTTGCGACGATTCCCATAGAAATACCTTTTTTAGTGATTCTACCTGCTACAAGTCCAATAAGACCTCCAGCAATGATTGACCACAATATTGCTTACCCTCCTTTTTTATTTTAATATCAAAAAATAAATCAATTCCTTTGATTATTGCTATTATATAATTTTGATATAAAATAATCAATTATTTTGATTATTATGTAATTTTAATATAAAAAAATCAAATTCTTTGATTGTTGCTATTATATAATTTTTAAAATTAAAAATATAATCTTTCGACTTGAATTTGATTCTGTATTTACGCCCTCAATAGACAGTAAAATAAGAAAATTGTTTATATATTGCCTCCGTAGTGTTATTATACGAAATAAAGGATCTTAGTAAAAGTCGTTACAGCATGTTATACCTATTCTTTGTGGTATAATTGCAAGAGGTTTAATCCGATAATTTATAAAGAGAGAAAGACATTCATGAGAGATTTATTATCTAAAAAAAGTCATAGGCAATTAGAATTATTAGAATTATTATTTGAACATAAACGATGGTTTCATCGTTCTGAACTAGCAGAGTTATTAAATTGTACAGAACGTGCAGTCAAAGATGATCTATCCCATGTTAAATCTGCTTTTCCTGACTTGATTTTTCATTCTTCTACTAATGGTATACGCATTATTAATACCGATGATAGTGATATTGAAATGGTTTACCATCATTTCTTTAAGCATTCAACTCATTTTTCGATTTTAGAATTTATCTTCTTTAGTGAAGGGTGTCAAGCTGAAAGTATTTGTAAAGAATTCTATATCAGTTCATCTTCGCTCTATCGTATTATTAGCCAAGTCAATAAAGTGATTAAAAGGCAATTTCAATTTGAAATCAGTCTGACCCCTGTTCAAATCATTGGAAATGAGAGAGACATTCGTTACTTTTTTGCACAATATTTTTCAGAAAAAAATTATTTCCTAGAATGGCCATTTGAAAATTTTTCATCAGAGCCCCTATCTCAATTGTTAGAATTGGTTTATAAGGAAACAAGCTTTCCAATGAATTTGTCAACTCATAGAATGCTAAAGTTGCTCCTAGTTACGAACCTATATAGAATAAAGTTTGGTCATTTCATGGAAGTAGAGAAAGACTCTTTTAACGATCAAAGTTTGGATTTTTTAATGCAGGTAGAAGGAATAGAAGGTGTTGCTAAGAATTTTGAATTAGAATACAATATCTCTTTAGATGAAGAAGTTGTTTGCCAATTATTTGTGTCTTACTTTCAAAAAATGTTTTTCATAGATGAAAGTCTCTTTTTGAAATGCGTAAAAAAGGATAGCTATGTTGAAAAATCTTACCATCTATTGAGTGATTTTATTGATCAGATTTCAGTCAAGTATCAGATTGAGATTGAGAATAAGGATAATCTGATTTGGCATCTGCATAATACTGCACATCTGTATCGTCAGGAGTTGTCCACTGAGTTTATTTTATTTGATCAAAAAGGGAATACAATCAGGAATTTTCAAAATATTTTCCCTAAATTTGTTTCAGATGTAAAAAAAGAGCTTTCTCATTATTTAGAGACTCTTGAAGTTTGTTCTAGTTCAATGATGGTAAATCATCTATCTTATACCTTCATCACTCATACCAAACATTTGGTGCTTAATCTACTACAAAATCAGCCAAAGCTGAAGGTTCTGGTTATGAGTAATTTTGATCAGTATCATGCCAAATCCGTTGCAGAGACACTTTCTTATTACTGTAGCAATAATTTTGAACTTGAAGTTTGGGATGAATTAGAGTTGTCCCTTGATGCTCTAAAAGAATCACCTTACGACATCATTATTTCAAATTTTATTATTCCACCTATTGAAAATAAGAGACTGATCTATTCCAATAATGTCAATACAGTCGCTCTCATTTCTTTGCTTAACGCAATGATGTTTGTTCGATTAGACGAGTAACTAAGAATAACAAAAAACGCTAGATAGCGTTTTTTTGTGATAAGAAAATAATTTCATCAATATTAGACTCAGAATATCCTAACAATCTTGTCATTTTTTTGTTCAGAATAACAAAAAAGCCTTATAAATCAAGGCTTTTTCCTGTTGATTTAGATGCCCCCTGCATGGATTTGTAAGAACTTTTCATATTGAAAATAAACAAAAATGTTGAAATATAGCTGATTTTAGGGAAATACTTTTAGGTGTTTTCAATGTCAGGATTTAAAAATGGGGCAAAAGTGGGGCAAAAACGAATGACTCGTATTTGGTTTGAAAACCTATAATACCTAATGATTGGGCCATACTAGATATATAGTGTTGTTATAAATAAATGTCAGTGCGAGTTCAAATCGGAGGATAAAATGGAAAAACAAATTAATGAAAAAAAGCCTTGGTTCCCAAAGCTTTTTAATGTTATAAACTCATTAAAATAACTCCCAGTTAGATTTGGAATATTTTTTATTCTGTGTCATATAAAAATAAATAAAATGAATGGCTATAGCTAGAGCTAAAATGGTTGTTATACTCACTACTATTATAGGATTAGAAGCAAAGATTAAAGAGAGAATCAAGGCAGCCAGATAGAGTGTCGCTTGGACACAGTAGTAACTTTTCGAATAGCGAAGATAGTGTTTGTTATGGGGCCCATTTACTAGGACAGCAGCTTGAAAGAGGCCAAATCCGATATAAGAGAAGCTGGTTGCAAAGAGACGATTAGCTTCAGGATTCAGAAGAAAACTCATCGAAACGGTCATCATAAGAAGTCCAATGAAAATAGGATAGTGACTGTAAATTAGAAATAGTCCCTTTTGATTAGATTTTTCATCAATAGCATGGTCGAATTGACCAAAATAAAACAAGAACAGAGAAATCATAATAATGAAATAAAGAACCGAATAAATCGAGAAATTCTCGATTGTAAAGAAGTTAGCTAGCTCCGTAATCATCTCTCCAAACATAATAATGACAAGAAGGGAGATGCGCTCGATTAAATGGGGGAGATTTACCTGGTAATGCTTATCTTTATTAAGCAAGATACTTGGCATAATAAATGTTAGCAGAATACTAGCAAATAAGATATAGACTCTAAGGTAAATAGGAAGAAGAGCTGCTAGATAGAATCCTAAACTTCCTAGACCTGTTATCCATAGAAAACCTTTGATACTTTCCCGATTAGCATCATCGGTTGATTTTCTAAAAAATTCAACCAAATATTGAAAAAATAAGGTAAGGGTTAATGTACCAATAGCCCAACAGAGATAATGAAAATATTGTTGCCAATCAGGTCCAATCATATTGGCTATAAAGAGTAAAATTCCCATTTTGATAAACATGATTACTATGTTAAATAAAGAGTTCTTTCCATAGCGATTGGTATAATCGGTTTGAATCATCCAGGAATCGATGAGAAACAAAGTAGCAATGAAAAAATCAAGGAAAGAATTCCAAGTCAAAATACCGTTATGAAGATGGTCAATTAAAGTAGTTACTTTTGAAATTGCAAAAACAAAAACTAGGTCATAAAAAAGTTCTGAAAATTCTACACGTTTATGTTTAATAAGAGTTGTCATCTTAAGACCTTTCTATTTTAGAAGTAAAATTTATTATAACAGAAAATGGTAATAAAAGAAAAGAAGATGCTTAAATAACTTCATGTGACGCGAATGAACTGCGCCACAAAAGTTAGGTTTTTTCTGTCTAACTTTTGGGGTGCAGTTCAGAAGGGGTGTTTTTTCTATCGTTTTTTAGTGCTAAGACTACACAAAAAAGCCTTGATTCCAAGGCTTTTCCTGTTGTATGTAGATGCCCCCATGGATTTGGGAGACTATATCATCTTGAAAGTAATTAAAAAGTTGAAATTTAAGTGATTTTCGGAAGGTACTTTTAGGTATTTTCAATGTCATGATTTAAAAATGGGACAAAAGTGGGGCAAAAACCATACAGATTCTAAACTGTATGGTTCTTTTTTTATCTAACCAAGAAAGGTTAAAACTTATTAAAACAAATGCAATCAACTGTTGAAAACTTTTTAGTCCGTGTAATATAAAAACAAGTAAAAAGTTGAACTATAGGGAATATTGTGTCATAATAGGTAATAGATGAATAATTAATAGATTGGAAATAATGCTTTCTTACCTTAACAAGTTGAATTGGTTATACATTTTTTCGTCGCAATTGTGTCTATCTCTCGAGTTTAGCTAGTTTTTATAAGCTCTGGTTTCTAATCAATATAACAAATTTTAGAAGTGCATAAGACAAGATGGTGACATTACTACAGTCATTTCTAGTCACCATATGTTGCTGGCACAGGCTGTTTGTAGTGTTGGCTATTTACTAGTCAGTTTAATCGGAGTGTTTAATTTTTATTGTTGAAAGGTTTTTATATGGCGAAAATTCTATCTTTAGGTCTGACAGGTAAGAAATTACTTGCTCAGGGGTTCTTGTTTGTTCTGCTAGGTCTCATCTTGATGGTCACGGGGACTTGGTTGCCAGTAAAGGTTATTCGACTGGTTCTGTTTTTAGCTTGGATAGCAACGGTCTTAGATTTAGTATTACGTATTTTCAAAAAAAGTCAGTCAACGGACACCTTGGGAGTTGCACTGGTTAAATTGTTAGTGCTGGGATATTTGCTTGGCTCCAATCTTGCGACGGATGTGCCGATTTATATTTTGGCTCTTGTGATTGGAGTTTATCAGATTTTTCATGCTAGTATTAACCTTGTCACCTATGTTCTCTACCGCAAAAACAAAATTCGACCTCGTTTTCGTCTCTTACTAGATGGACTCGTACTAGTTTTTCTTGGTGGGACTAGTCTTTTGTCCTCTACAGGAAATTCTGTCTTTCAACTCTTTGTATTAGGGGCTTATTTTTTCCTTTATGGTGTGTCCAATATCCGTGATGGTTTCTTGTTTGAGGAGGAAATTGGGAAAAACCATCTCAAACGTCGTATTAGAATTAGCTTACCTATTGTCCTAGCCGCTCTCATCCCTGCAAGAACTTTAGCAAAAGTTAACAAATTTATGCTGGAAAATGCTGATGAGGAAGAAGATATCCATCTTGGAATAGTGAAGTCTGGTAAGACAGCGGAGCTTGAAATTTTTGTTCATACAGCTGAGACCTCTCTGTTTTCGGCAATTGGTCATGTGGATATCTGCTATCAAGGCCGTGTTATTTCTTATGGCAACTATGATCCGTCTTCTGAGACCT
Source organism: Streptococcus sp. 27098_8_103 (assembly GCF_041432345.1). Lineage (GTDB taxonomy): Bacteria > Bacillota > Bacilli > Lactobacillales > Streptococcaceae > Streptococcus > Streptococcus mitis_BV. Next base: position 42,152 of record NZ_JAPVZK010000005.1, on the reverse strand, counting down.
TATTTGGCATGGTAGGAGATGGTGTCTTATATTTCTGTGATCGTGACAAGTACATTGACCTATGTAAACGTGAGAGTCAAAAAACGCTTTTTGGTTATGGGATAGATTTGACGCCTGAAATGGAAAAAGCAGTTCAGAAAAAGTTGGCTGAATTGAAACAACTGACGATTCCATGGGAGCCAAGTGCAGATAAAATCATGACAGGTGATGGTAAGGAAGACTACACCTACGCTTATAAAATCAGACATGAGACAGATGGGGAACTTTATAAATTTATCAAATCTAAGTTTAAATCCTACTTTGTCTTATCTACAAACTGTGTGCTCTTGGCTGATACCATAGTCGGTCAGGCTGGCACCGATATCCTCTCACCCAAAGGATTTATCGCTCCAGGAACTTACCAAGCCTACCTTAATCGAGAGTTTGAAAAACCAAATAGTATAGTCGTATCTAAACATGTTTATTAAGGAGAATTTATGAACTTAGTAAAAAAATACACCCCGTTAATACTTTTTATAGGGCTGGTTGCTCTTGTAATTCTGAATGCATCGAGCTTTATATCAGGAGCAATCTCTCTCTTTGATGTAATATCAACCTTGATTTATGGTGCTGTTATTGCTTTTGTGCTTAATGTTCCTATGAAAAAAATTGAACAGTACTTAGTTAAATTGAAGGTAAAGGCAGAGTTGCGTCGTCCGATTGCCATGGTACTTGTTTTCCTAGCTCTTATCTTAATCGTGATTGCTCTTTTGGTTTTGGTGCTGCCAACCCTAGCCCAGACTATTAGTCAGCTGGGAACAGTCCTTTCAACAGTCCTTACTCAACTTGGGAAATTGCTAGGCAGCTCGGAATTTGTAACCAAAGACATGTTGTCAACTATCGTATCAGGCATACAGGGACAATCTAGTTCTATTAGCCAAGCTTTGATAGGTTTTTTATCAGGTCTGACTAGTAATATCGGCAATATTTTTTCAAGTTTGATGAATGCCTTTTTGATTATAGTCTTCACCTTTTTATTTTTATCCAGTAAGGAACATTTGGCAGCGATGACGAGTCGACTTCTAAAAGTTTTTCTTCCAGAGAAGGTGGTGATAAAGTTGACTTACATTGGACAAGTAGCACTAGAGACTTATGACCAATTTTTGATGAGTCAGCTGATTGAAGCAGTTATCATAGGAGTTATGATAGCGGTTGGTTACAGCGTGTTTGGGATACCCTATGGAGTAATGACAGGTATCTTTGCAGGAGTGCTATCGTTCATTCCTTATGTAGGGCCTATGATTGCTTGTGTTGTGGGAGCGATTTTTATCTTCACAGTGAGTCCTACTCAAGCCTTACTTTCTCTTCTTCTATATCAAGTTATACAGCTGATTGAAGGAAACCTTATTTATCCTAGAGTTGTAGGTCAGTCTATTGGTTTGCCAGCTATTTTCACGCTTGCGGCTGCTAGTATTGGAGGCAATCTCTTTGGCTTACTTGGGATGATATTCTTTACACCGATATTTGCTGTTATCTATCGATTGGTTAAGGAATTTGTCGTTGCAAAGGAAAATCAGGTAGATTAAGAAAAACTAAATTTAATAAGATATACTGAGAAGAGAGTGAGAGATTCTCTTCTCTTTTATTTTTAAATACTTTTCTACAAAAAGCTATTAGACGTTAAAAAAAGCCTTGGTTTCAAGGCTTATTTCTGTTGATTTAGATGTGCCCCCTGCAGGGCTCGAACCTGCGACCCATAGATTAAGAGTCTACTGCTCTACCAACTGAGCTAAGGAGGCAACAGAAAAAGCTGAGAATGTAACTTCCCAGCTTTTTTAATATGCCCAAAATGGCAGCTAGATTATTTACGAAAGGCATCAAGGATATAGGTGAAACCAACAATTAAAAATGCAAAGGCAACGACATAAACGACAAAGACACTTGTAGCTACTGGATTGAACAAAATCACTAGACCTAGTAAAAATGCAAGCAAGGCTACCCACATGATATGGTTGCCAATAATAGGGAAAATCAATCCCAGACGATTGCCTTTAAAGAAAGCTATAATGGCTTCTACAATTAACCAAATTCCTAAAATAGTTGGAATGACAACTGGCAGCGTCACAAAGCCATAGGCAACGAGGTAAAGAGCTAAGAGAAGATTAACAATCCCTTGGAAAAGATGAGCTGGTGAGCGAAGCTCTTTTGGTACAGAGAAATAGCCTAAAATAGCTGCTATAGAAGCAACCAGTAAACCAAATGCAATCCACCAGCTGTAAACAACAAGATTAGCTACTGGGTGTGTAAATAGGAAAAGTCCTAAAAGGACAAAAACAACTCCTGCAAGGAATAGCAGTAAACGATTAGAAAATTTCATTTCAATACCCCCTATATAGTATAGTTTGATAATAAAAATATTATACACCTTTTTAGAGGAAATATCAATAAACAAAATGGAAAATTTGGAAGTTTCAGTCTGATTTATGAAAAGAAAATCAGTTTTTATTATTTTGAAAATAAAAAGAGAAGATAAAATTTGTCTTCTCTACATGAAAATATTGTATGGCATCAAAGCAAAAGTAACTGGCTTTACACTATTTGTATAGATGTAATTTGATTCAAAAAGAAAAGATAGATTTAAAATGTGGGACAAATGATGGGGTAAATCAGTTATAGACAAGCAAAAAAAGCCTTGATTTACAAGGCTTTTTCCTGTTGTATTTAGATGCCCCCTACAGGGATCGAACCTGTGACCCACGGATTAAGAGTCCGCTGCTCTGCCAGCTGAGCTAAGGAGGCAAAGAAAAAAGCTGTATTGGTGCCGAAACTTCACGGTTTGTATTGAACCCGCGCAATTAAGCAGGTGGGCAACTCGCTCTAACTGAAGCTGTTTCCGTGTGAGACGGCCTACATGCTGTTAGAAGACTTTTGTTTCCCTAATAATACAAAAAATAGTCGGTCAACACTTAAGTGTGAAGTCGTACACCACAGCGTTTCTATGTTTATATAATACCACTTTTTCAAAAAAAATCAAGAGGAAAGTGCAATTTTTTGAAAAGGATTTCAGATTTTTCGCAAACGGTCGATAGCTTCCTTTCTTTGAGCCAAAGCCCGTTCATATTTACCAGTATCTTCTGCTTGGAAATAGTGATGATTACGAATTTTTTCTGGTAGATAGTCTTGCTTGACCCAATTTCCAGGATAGTTGTGTGGATAGAGATAGTCTTGGGCATTCCCCAGTTCCTTGCTTCCACTGTAGTGCCCATCACGCAGGTGTCGCGGAATAGGCAAGTGCCCTGATGTTTTGAGGTCGGCAAGAGCCTTATTCATAGCTACATAGGCTGAGTTGGATTTTGGAGAAAGGGCCAAATCAATCACGACATTGGCAATGAGAATGCGGGCTTCGGGAAAACCAATCTTTTGTGCAGCATCTAGAGCAGTTACGGTGTGAATTTGAGCCTCAGGATTGGCTAAGCCGATATCTTCATAGGCGATAACAGTCAAGCGACGAGCGAGACTTGGCAAATCACCAGCCTCAATCAAGCGGGCAGCATAGTGAAGACTGGCATCAACATCTGAGCCACGGATAGACTTTTGCAGGGCTGAGAGGACATCGTAGTGGCCATCTCCATCCTTATCCATAGTGATGTAGCTTCGCTGCAGGCTATTTTCCATGATGTCTAGAGTGATATGGCGGATGCCCTTGTCATTTTCGGGAGTAGAAAGAACAGCCAAGTCAAGTGAGTTGAAGGCAGAGCGAAGGTCTCCGTTTGTAGAGGTCGCAATGAAATCCAGCGCCTCCTCATCTAGTTCTACTGGAAAATCAAAACCACGCTCAGGGTTACTTAGAGCTATCTGAAGAGCCTCTTTGACGTCTTGGTTAGACAGAGGTTCCAACTCAAAAATTTGAACACGGCTACGAATGGCAGGAGTGACAGAAAAGAAAGGATTTTCAGTTGTAGCTCCAATCATGATGACCAGTCCGCTTTCCAAGAGAGGTAAGAGGAAGTCTTGCTTGGTTTTGTCAAGACGATGGATTTCGTCTAGTAATAGGACGATGCCACCTGAAAATTTAGCTTCTTCAGCGATTTCTTGCAGTCGCTTTTTACTATCAACTGTCGCATTGAAAGTTCGAAAGGCATACTTAGTAGTCCCAGCGATGGCTGATGCAATGCTGGTCTTGCCGATTCCCGGAGGTCCATATAGAATCATGGAGGACAGGCGGTTGGCTTCCACCATGCGACGGATGATTTTTCCTTGTCCGACCAGATGTTCCTGACCGATGACCTGATCGATGGTTTTAGGGCGCATGCGAAGTGCGAGATTGTCTGGCATAGCAGTCCTTTCTAACGTGGATTTTCTGATGTATATGTGGTAAGATGGTAGTATCTATTTTAGCATATTTCCGAGCAATCGGGGCGATTAAAGAGTCGCATAGAAAGAGGACAAAATGGCAACATACGGATTTTTAGATGTTTTAGAGGAAGAGTTGGAGAAGAATTTTCCCTTTGACTTTGAGATTAGTTGGGACAAGCGTAACCACGCGGTTGAAGTGAGTTTTCTATTGGAAGCGCAAAACGCTGCAGGTGTGGAGATGGTAGATGAAGACGGAGAGGTTTCGTCAGATGACATTCTCTTTGAGGAAGCAGTGCTTTTTTACAATCCTGCCAAATCAACAGTCAATGAGGAAGACTATTTGACTGTCATTCCTTACCTACCTAAAAAAGGTTTTTCTCGTGAATTTTTAGCTTATTTTGCTCTATTCCTTAAAGACACTGCCGAGGTTGGACTAGATGCCCTCATGGACTTTTTGGAAGACCCAGAAGCAGAAGAATTTGTCATGGAATGGAACCAAGAAGTCTTTGAAGAAGGAAAAGTAGGCTTGGAAGAGGGAGAATTTTATCCTTATCCGAGATATTAGGAGTTGGTTGGAGATTTTATGAAGAAAATTGGGATTTATTTGGTTTATGTGCTAGCTGTTGTCTTTATTATGCTAGCTTTTGCTTGTGGAACCATCGCATTTGCAGAGTTGGGCTATTCTGCATTATTAGTTTTTAGTTTTGGTTATGCTTTTGCTTTTCTAAGCATGTATGTAATCTTGATTCTTCATGAGCTTGGTCATGCATTTTGTGGTTATCTGACAGGCTATCGTCTGGTGGCTTTTGGATTAGGGAACTTTCTTTTAACCAAAAAGTCAGGAAGGCTTCATCTTAGTCGAACAGCAGTTATAAAAAATGTTGGTGCTCAGTATATTGGATTGAAAGAAGATGAAAGCGATCAAAGAATCATCCTGATGCTTTCAGGAGGCTTGATGGTTCATCTCAGCTTGATATTATTGGCGATAGTGTTTGGATTTTTGACAAGAAGCTGGTATTTTGCAGGGACTTGGATTTTTCTTAATTTGTCTTTCTTCCTAAATAACATTTTGCCAGTCGGCATCACCGATGGAGCGAAAATTTGGGAATTGCTACAACAACCTGAAAATACCAAATACGCCTACCTAATGTTGAGGCATTCTGCCCAGACCTTGCTAGCTCCTCAAGAATATGATTTAAAAGACTTTATCATGTCTGTTGATGAGGATGTGAGAGGAAGTTTTGCAGAAAGTGTTCGGACTCTTCAGGGATTGGTATTCATATTGGATGATAATATAGAGCTTGCAAAGCAACAGTTTCAGTCTGTGTTAGAGAAAACAGATAATCCAATGTCTAAAACTAGTTCTCAATTATACCTTCTTCAAGTTGCTCTGATGGAAGGAGATAATAAGAATGCGGAAGAATATGCAAGTATTCGAGGGGTCAAATCCTTTTTATCTATAAAAACAGCAGATATGCAGGTCATTCAAGCTTGGTATCAATTTAAAGTAAAGAAAGATGTAGTTCAAACTCACAAGGCTATGAAGCTTGCTAGACAGAAAATGAATAGCAGCCGGATGTTACGGGATGAGAAAAGCTATTATCAAAACTGGTTAGCCGAGCTGGAAAAGGAATTAACCGAAGGAGTCTAATATGGAACTAGAAATTTCTGATTTCACAGGCTGCAAGATTGCTTTGTTTTGTGGGGATAAGCTCTTGACTATCTTACGCGATGATAAGGCAAGCATTCCCTGGCCCAATATGTGGGAACTGCCCGGTGGTGGACGCGAAGGTAATGAAAGTCCTTTTGAGTGTGCGGCGCGTGAAGTTTATGAAGAACTGGGAATTCATTTGACTGAGGATTGTCTGCTTTGGAGTAAGTTTTATCCAAGTATGCTTTTTGCGGATAAACAATCTGTATTTCTAGTCGGTCAGTTAACACAGAACCAGTTTGACAATATCACCTTTGGTGATGAAGGGCAGGGCTATCAGCTCATGAATGTCAAGGAATTTCTTAGCTCCAGTCAAGTTGTACCTCATTTGCAAGAGAGATTAAAAGATTATTATAAAGTAAGTGATTAGAAAGGATGGTTCGGTTAAATTTCTAAACTGAACCCGCCCTAAACACTGTGCCAAAAAGATAAACTTCTCATAGACACAAGCGTCTTCAGAGAAGTTTCTATTTTGGCTTTGTGTTTTACGGGCTTGGTATCTTAAATATGGAAACATGGCAAGAGTTAAAAGTTACAGTGAAGCGTGAGGGAGAGGAGTTGGTTTCCAATCTCTTGATTGAGCTGGGAGCGCAAGGTGTTGCGATCGAAGATAGTATGGACTATGTGGGAAATGTTGACCGCTTCGGCGAGATTTTCCCAGAGGTTGAGCAGCAAGAAGAAATCGTAGTGACAGCCTACTACCCTGATACGGTTGATGTAGCAACGGTTGAGGCAGACTTGCAGGCCCGTCTCGCGGAACTAACTGATTTTATGGACTTGGGAGAGGTCAAGATGGGGACGACTGCCTTGGCTGAGGAAGACTGGGCAGACAACTGGAAGAAATACTATGAACCAGCTCGTATCACTCATGATTTGACCATTGTGCCGTCTTGGACGGACTATGAGGCGACTGCTGGGGAAAAGATTATCAAGCTGGATCCAGGTATGGCTTTTGGTACGGGGACCCATCCAACCACTAAGATGAGCCTCTTTGCCTTGGAGCAGGTTCTTCGTGGTGGGGAAACAGTGCTAGATGTGGGTACTGGTTCAGGGGTTCTCTCTATTGCCAGCTCGCTACTTGGTGCCAAGGAAATCTTTGCCTACGACCTGGATGATGTGGCAGTTCGTGTTGCTCAGGAAAATATTGAGCTCAACCCTGGTATGGAAAACATTCATGTAGCAGCAGGAGACTTGCTTAAGGGAGTTGAGATTGAGGCAGATGTGATTGTGGCTAATATCTTGGCGGATATCCTTATTCATTTGACGGATGATGCTTACCGCTTGGTCAAGGATGAAGGCTACCTCATCATGAGTGGCATTATCAAGGACAAGTGGGACATGGTGCGCGAGTCGGCTGAGTCAGCTGGATTTTTCCTCGAAACTCACATGGTTCAAGGGGAATGGAATGCCTGTGTCTTTAAGAAAACCAAGGATATTTCCGGTGTGATTGGAGGCTAGCATGCAACAGTATTTTGTCAAAGGCAGTGCTATCTCTCCTGTCACCATCGAGGACAAGGAAACCAGCAAGCATATGTTTCAGGTTATGCGCTTGAAAGAAGATGATGAAGTGACCTTAGTCTTTGATGATGGTATCAAGCATTTGGCGCGCGTCTTGGATGTTGAAAATCGTCAGTTTGAGTTGGTTGAAAAGTTAGCTGACAACGTGGAATTACCAATCCAGGTGACCATCGCATCTGGCTTTCCCAAGGGCGACAAGCTCGAGTTTATCACTCAAAAAGTAACTGAACTGGGCGCCAGCCAGATTTGGTCCTTCCCTGCCGATTGGTCGGTCGCCAAATGGGATGGCAAGAAATTGGGTAAAAAGATTGAAAAACTAGAAAAAATTGCCCTTGGAGCAGCAGAACAAAGCAAGCGTAATCTAGTACCAAGTGTCACACTTTTCGAGAAAAAATCAGACTTTCTAGCTCAACTGGACCAATTTGACTCTATCGTAGTGGCTTATGAAGAGTCGGCCAAAGAAGGAGAAGCCGCTGCGCTTTTACAAGCAGTTAATGGACTCGAGAAGGGAGCCAAATTGCTCTTTATCTTTGGTCCAGAAGGTGGTCTGTCACCTGCAGAAATCGAAAGTTTTGAAGCTAAGGGAGCAGTCTTGGCAGGTCTTGGTCCTCGTATTTTGCGAGCAGAAACAGCACCGCTTTACGCCTTATCAGCCCTTAGTGTTTTATTAGAATTAGAGAAATAAGAGGAAGAAAATGGAACAAAAACACCGTTCAGAATTTCCAGAGAAGGAACTTTGGGATTTAACAGCCCTATACCAAGACCGTGAGGATTTCTTGCGTGCAATCGAGAAGGCTCGTGAAGACATCAACCAGTTTAGCCGTGACTACAATGGCAATCTTCACACTTTTGAAGATTTCGAGAAGGCCTTTGCGGAATTGGAACAAATCTACATTCAGATGAGCCATATTGGCAACTATGGCTTTATGCCTCAGACGACAGACTATAGCAATGACGAATTTGCCAACATTGCCCAAGCTGGGATGGAATTTGAAACAGACGCCAGCGTAGCTCTGACCTTCTTTGACGATGCCTTGATGGTAGCAGATGAGGAAGTCTTGGACCGTTTGGGTAAATTGCCTCATTTAACAGCTGCCATTCGTCAGGCCAAAATAAAAAAAGCCCACTATTTAGGGGCTGATGTGGAGAAGGCCTTGACCAATCTCGGCGAGGTTTTCTACAGTCCGCAGGATATTTACACTAAGATGCGAGCTGGGGATTTTGAAATGGCCGACTTTGAAGTCAATGGCAAGACCTACAAAAACAGCTTTGTCACCTATGAGAATTTCTACCAAAATCACGAGGATGCTGAGGTTCGTGAAAAATCTTTCCGTTCCTTCTCAGAAGGTCTTCGTAAGCACCAAAATACAGCTGCGGCAGCCTATTTAGCCCAAGTCAAGTCTGAAAAATTATTGGCAGATATGAAGGGTTACGACTCTGTCTTTGATTATCTTTTGGCTGAGCAAGAAGTGGACCGTGCCATGTTTGATTGCCAGATTGACCTCATTATGCAGGAATTTTCGCCAGTCGCTCAGAGATACCTCAAGCATGTTGCCAAGGTCAATGGTCTTGAAAAGATGACCTTTGCAGACTGGAAATTGGACTTGGACAGCGCCTTGAATCCTGAAGTGACTATTGACGACGCCTATGATTTGGTCATGAAGTCGGTAGAGCCTTTGGGGCAAGAATATTGTCAGGAAGTTGCTCGCTATCAAGAAGAGCGCTGGGTGGACTTTGCTGCCAATAGTGGTAAGGATTCTGGTGGTTATGCGGCGGATCCATATCGCGTGCACCCTTATGTCCTCATGAGTTGGACAGGTCGTTTGAGCGATGTCTATACCCTGATTCATGAAATTGGGCATTCTGGTCAATTCATCTTTTCAGACAATCACCAAAGTTACTTCAACGCCCACATGTCTACTTACTATGTCGAAGCGCCGTCAACCTTCAATGAATTGCTTTTAAGTGATTACTTGGAACACCAGTCTGACGATCCGCGTCAAAAACGCTTCGCTCTTGCCCACCGCTTGACAGATACCTACTTCCATAATTTCATTACCCACCTCTTGGAAGCAGCCTTCCAGCGCAAGGTTTATACACTGATTGAAGAGGGAGAAACATTTGGAGCAAGCAAGCTTAATAGCATTATGAAGGAAGTCTTGACAGACTTCTGGGGAGGTGCCATTGAAATTGACGACGATGCGGCTCTGACTTGGATGCGCCAAGCTCACTACTATATGGGCTTGTATAGTTACACTTACTCTGCTGGACTTGTGATTTCGACTGCTGGTTACCTCCATCTTAAAAACTCAGAAACTGGAGCTGAAGACTGGCTCAATCTCCTTAAGTCAGGTGGTAGCAAGACACCGCTTGAGTCAGCCATGATTATCGGAGCAGATATCTCTACAGATAAACCACTCCGTGATACCATCCAATTCTTGTCTGACACAGTTGATCAGATTATCGCCTACAGTGCCCAGTTGGGAGAGTAAATTAAAAGAGTCTGGGACAAAAGTCTAACCTTAAATATAAAAAGCGAACAAAACGAGTTATCTGATACTCAGAATTCTGTCTTGTTCGCTTTTTTCTAATCTATCGATTTTAAAAATTTATAATAAAGAATTCCTCAAATCAAAATTTTTTGTCCTAGCCTCTTAAATTATCCCCAAAAGCTATCTTCTTCAGCTTGATCTGAAGAGAAGAGCCAAACTTCTTTGATTTTTCCGTCTTCAATGCGGAAGAGGTCAACCCCGTTCATATTGAGTTCAGTACCATCAGCCCGTATTCCAAGAAAAGTAACATTAGCTGCGATTAAATCCTTATTGTCAGAAACCCAATTTGTTACCACCTTAAAGGTTCCATTAGTTTTCTCAGCAAATGTAGCCAAGTGAGGTCCTAGCTTGTCCTTACCAACAACTGTACCAGATATACTATGAGTACCAGGTTGATGCCAGATAATATTGTCTGCCATCGTTTCAAAGACACCAGGAAAGTCACCAGCAATTAAAGCTTGGTTATAAGCGTTGAAAATTTCTAAGTTTGTTGACATATCTATTCTCCATTTCTTTTTTATGATATAATTGTAACAGTTACAATCTAAAAAACAAGTAGACACTTTTTCGATAGCTAGTATCAAAGGTGGTACTATTATTGATACTAAAAGATAAATTTTTTTTAAAAAAATAGAAAGAAGATATTTTATGACAAATAAAGTGAGTGAGTATGGTATTTGTCCATTTGCGACAACGCAGAGGGTTTTAACGGGGAAATGGGCACTGGTAATCATTTATCAGTTGAGTACAGGTACCAAACGATTTAAAGAATTGCAGAGATTATTGCCTGGGATTACTCAAACTATTTTGACCCGTCATCTCCGTCAATTAGAAAAGGATAAGATTGTTCAACGAAAGGTCTATGCCGAAGTTCCACCACGAGTTGAGTACAGCTTGACCGAAATGGGGCAGGAATTCAGAGTTGTTTTAGATGCTGTCGAGAAATGGGGTCTAGATTATATCAAGTTGCTAGAAATGTAGAGGTATTGACCATGTATCAAGAGTTACTTAGAAAAATAGCAGAAGAAAAAACAAGTTATCATGAGGAGGAAATCCAGTGGCTGCTTGATCATTTGGGAGATCCTTCTCCAGAAATTCGCGATGATCTTGTTTTTACAAGCTTTGCTAGAGGGATTCAGGAAGAGCTATTTACACAGGAACAATTTCAGTTCATTGCTGAGGTGGTATCAGCTGATGGAGGACTAGATAAAGAGATTGATAAGGTAGGTCTGTCAACCCTTGAACGTTCTTTTAGGGCGCTTATTTATGCAAATCTCTTGTCTGCAGATGCCAACCAGCAATCGATTTTTTATCAGGGATTAAAAGCAGAAATTCGTAATGTCCTTTTAAATCAAGGGTTGTACTATCTTTCAAAAGAAAAGGATACAACAGGTTTTTCAAGTCAGTATGGTTGGGTTCATGCTTTTGCACATGGAGCCGATTTACTGACAGAGGTGGTTTGTTATCCAGACTTTCCTAAAACCAGAGTTCATGAAGTATTTGAGATACTTGGCCAACTATTTAAAAGAATTTTGATTCGCTTTACAGATGATGAGGATTGGCGTTTAGCAAGAGTGATCTATGAACCTATTTTACAAGGGAAGTTGGAGCAAGAGCAAGTGGCTTCTTGGATAAAAGCTGTTGACTTTCCGATAGAAGAAAGGGAAGATTTTTATAAATTTTCCAACTTTAAGTCCTGTCTGTTGGAAGTCTATGTCCAACTTGACCAGAGAAATAGTTTACAAGATGACTTGAAAGAAGCTATCCAGTCTTTTCAATACTAGGGATAAGCTAATATTGCCTATTGAGAGAGTTTCTATTGTATCCTCCTAACTAATAATGAAGACTAATAAAAGAGGTTGAATCATTTTCCAACCTCTTTTTGTGTATCTTAATGGAATTGCATACCACCATCAACGATAATGGTTTGTCCTGTAATGTAGTTTGAATCTGGTCCTGCAAGGAAGCTGACGGCAGCAGCCACATCTTCTGGTTCAGATAGACGTTTTAGAGTAATATCTTTTGCAAATGTCTGCATACCCCATTCGTCATCTTTTCCTGCATTTTTACCAACTTCATGAGCGATATCGTACATCATTGGTGTTTTCACAATACCTGGTGCGTAGGCGTTAACAGTGATGCCTGAGTCTGCTAAATCACGTGCTAATGTTTGCGTGATTCCGCGAACAGCAAATTTGGTTCCACCGTAAACAGTTAGATTTGGGTTACCGACGACACCAGCTTGAGAGGTGGCGTTGATAATTTTACCTCCGTGACCAAGTGCTTTAAATTGTGCTTGTGCAGCTTGTGAACCCCAAATGACACCACCAACGTTGATACCGAAAGTACGTGTAAATTGTTCCTCAGTAATTGTATCAAGAGGAGTAGTTGGAGCAACACCAGCGTTATTTACGACAACATTCAAATCACCAAAATGGTCAACAACTTTTTGAAATGCTTGGGCAACTTCTGCCTGTTTCGAAACATCAGCTACGACAGCAAAGGCATTTTCAGCTGATAATTCGGCAACAGCTTTTTCAGCTGTTTCGGGATTGTAGTCTAATACTCCTACCTTAAAGCCATCTTGAACCAATCGTTTTGCGATTGCAAAACCGATTCCTTGACCTGCACCTGTGACAATAGCAACTTTAGACATATGATTCCTCCTTGGTATCCACGATACCATTCAAACGTTCATAAAAGAACAGCAAAGTTGTAAAAATTAGTTCCAATTAGGGAATAAATAACTCATTAGAACTATATTGATAGTATATACCTTTGAAAAAAATGTTTCAAATAAAAACTACCGTTTTTACAGGATTCTAGCCTGAAAATTTCCAAACAATTTTCTTGAAACCCTTTCCTACTTTTGATAGACTAGTATCTAGTTTTTGAAAAAAGGAGAAAGAAAATGAAAAAATTTGTCGCTGAGTTAATCGGTACGTTCATGCTTGTGTTCATTGGGACAGGAGCTGTTGTTTTTGGAAATGGTCTTGATGGCCTTGGTCACCTTGGAATCGCCTTTGCCTTTGGTTTGGCAATCGTAGTTGCAGCCTACTCAATCGGAACTGTTTCAGGTGCTCACTTGAACCCAGCTGTTTCGATTGCTATGTTTGTAAACAAACGTTTGTCATCAAAAGACCTTGTCAACTACATCCTTGGACAAGTAGTTGGAGCTTTCTTAGCATCTGCTTCTGTCTTCTTCCTCTTGGATAACTCAGGCATGTCAACTGCTAGTCTTGGTGAAAATGCTTTGGCAAACGGTGTCACTGTCTTTGGTGGTTTCTTGTTTGAAGTTATCTCAACTTTCTTGTTTGTCTTGGTTATCATGACTGTGACATCAGCAAGCAAGGGAAATGGCGCGATTGCTGGTTTGGTAATCGGTTTGTCATTGATGGCGATGATTCTTGTGGGATTGAACATTACGGGGCTTTCAGTAAATCCAGCCCGTAGCTTGGCACCAGCTGTCTTGGTAGGTGGCGCAGCCCTTCAACAAGTTTGGATTTTCATCCTTGCGCCAATCCTTGGTGGTGTTCTTGCAGCTCTTGTTGCAAAAAACTTCCTTGGAACAGAAGAATAATTGAAACTTAAAAAGCCTTGCTCCTCATCTTGAGGAACAGGGCTTTTTCGTATGAGTTTAGCGGTTGTCAATTTTCTCTGGATAAAGGTCGTGTTGGAAGAGGCGTTGTTCTGCCAAGCCTTCATACTTAGTTCCAGGTTTACCGTAGTTGTAGTAGGGGTCGATTGAAATGCCACCGCGCGGAGTGAATTTTCCCCAAACCTCTAAATAGCGAGGATCTAGCAAGTTGACCAAGTCTTTCCCGATGGTGTTGATGCAGTTTTCGTGAAAATCCCCATGATTTCGATAACTAAAGAGATAGAGTTTGAGGGATTTTGACTCAACACAGAGCTTGTCAGGGATGTAGGAAATATAAATTGTTGCAAAGTCTGGCTGAGCAGTGATGGGGCAAAGCGAGGTAAATTCAGGACAGTTAAATTTGATAAAATAGTCATTTTCCACATGACGATTGTCAAAGGATTCGAGGACTTCTGGTTGATATTCGAAAATGTAGTTGGTTTCTTTGTTGCCCAGTAGGCTGAGGTTTTTCATTTCTTCTTGTTGTGACATGATTTTTTCTTTCTAATTTTATACTCAATGAAAATCAAAGAGCAAACTAGGAAGCTAGCCGCAGGCTGTACTTGAGTACGGCAAGGCGACGTTGACGTGGTTTGAATTTGATTTTCGAAGAGTATTAAACACCGCGTTGGTTATCGTAGAGAAGGGTATGGAGTTGAGGAAGGACGCGGACATTGCCCCAGCTATCGTCAGTAGCGACGCGTTCCCAGAGTTCTTTGAGACGGTCCAGTTGGTCTTGGACAATATTGCCTCTAGTCTTGGGCTCAGGATTTCCTGCTGATAAGAAGAGAACATCTGGTTGGTAGCGTTCTTGTATGCCTTTGGCAAAGGCCAAATCTGCATCGTCAAAGACAGGGATTTTAAAGGTGACCTTGGCTGGATCCAATTGGGAAACGATAAAGTCCAAGGTCTCAAAGTTGACTTCCATCTTGGATGAAGGAGGTTTGGGGCTTAGAGTGACCTGGTCAATATCTTTTAACCAATTTTGCCAGCGGGAGCCTTGAGTTTCAACAGCCAGAGTGACACCACGTTCCTTGAGTTTGGTGACCAATTCGGCCATGTTGGCTGCTAGGATAGCAGGATTTCCCCCAGATAGGGTGACATAGTCGTAGCTCCCCAATTTATCCAAGGCAGCAATGACTTCGTCAGCTGTCATACGAGTTGGCTTTTCAGAGCCATCCCAAGTAAAGGCAGAATCGCACCAGTCGCAGTGGTAGTCGCAACCAGCAGTGCGGACAAACATGGTTTTCTGCCCGATAGCACGACCTTCGCCTTGAAAAGTTGGGCCGAAAATTTCCAGAACTGGTAGTTTGAGGACACGTTCCCTAGTCATCTAACCACTCCCGTCTAAACTCCGCAAAGGCAGTCGGAGTCTCATAGAGGCGAATGTATTCCAAACGGAGACCACGTTCGTCTGGCAACTCTTGACTCATAGTTTGGAAAATCCAGTAAACCATATTTTCAGCAGTCGTGTTCATATAGGGAAGAGTTTCGTTTAGATAGCGATGATCCAAGTGGGGCTCTAAGTAGTTCTTGTAGATCGTTTTGATATATCCGAAATCGTAGGTCATACCCCGTTCATCTAAAAAACCACTGACAGCAATCTGCAGATGATAGGTGTGACCATGAAGGGATTTGCATTTTCCCTCATAGTGAAAGAGGTGGTGGGCAGCATCGAAGGTAAACTCTTTTGATACCAAGGTTCTGTGAGGATTGTAGACAAGAGACTCCCCGGTTTCCTGTTTGATTTCTTTGGGTGCAAAAAACATTAGTCCTCTCCTTTCTGTGAGAGATAAACATCTAAACCATGTTGACGTAGGTGGCAGGCTGGGCAATCTCCACAGCCACTTCCGATAATCCCGTTGTAGCAGGTCAAGGTCTTTTCACGAACATAGTAAAAGGCACCGAGTTGGTCGGATAATTCCCAAGTTTCAGCCTTGTCTAGCCACATGAGAGGTGTTTGGATAACGAAGTCGTAATCCATGGCAAGGTTGAGGGTAACATTAAGGGATTTGACAAAGACATCTCGACAATCGGGGTAGCCTGAGAAGTCTGTCTCGCAGACACCTGTCACGATATCTTTCATGCCACGTTGCTTAGCAAGGACTGCCGCAAAGGATAGAAAGAGGTGGTTGCGACCGTCAACAAAGGTATTGGGAACCTCTCCCTCTTTTTGCTCAATCTCTAGATCAGAGGTCAGGGCATTTTCAGTGATTTGCCCCAGCAGAGACATATCTAGGATGTGATGACGAATACCCTGTTCCTTGGCAATTTCTCTAGCGACTTGAATTTCGAGATGATGGCGTTGGCCGTAGGCAAAGGTAACTGCTTCGACCGTTTCATAGTGTTCTTTAGCCCAAAAGAGGCAGGTTGTAGAATCTTGACCGCCACTAAAGACGACCAAGGCTGATTGACGTTTCATAGTACTCCTTCCAAAATGGGAAATGTTCAGAGCACGCAAAAAGCTCCCTTGAGGGAGCTAAAAAATACCAAGTAGAGGTTTTTTTTAGCGATGGCATGTCCCAAACATCGTAATATTCTACTTACAGTCTAGCATATTTTTTGAAAAATGGCAAAGGGCAAGAAAAAAGAGACCAAAGCAAGTACTTGGTCTCTAATGTGATTAGCTCAATTCAGCAACGATGGCCTTGATTTGTTCTGCTGTGTGAACACCAGCAACTTGTTTCACCACTTGGCCGTCTTTTTTGAAGAGAAGAGTTGGGATAGACATGATTCCAAAGGCACGAGCTGTGTTTGGATTTTCATCAACGTCCATTTTAACGATTTTCAAGACATCTTCTGAAAGTTCTTCAGACAATTTATCCAAGATTGGACCTTGCATACGACATGGACCACACCAAGTTGCCCAGAAGTCTACCAAGACCAAACCGTCTTTTGTTTCTTGTTCGAATGTTGCATCTGTAATTGCTTTTGCCATTGTATTTCTCCTTTTTTAGTTATATTGGCTTAAATCTTGTTTCTTGAGATAGAAGAAGATATCTCCGTAAGTTCCATGGTAGTCCAAATCATGACCGTTGTAAGTCAATTTTTGAACAGGGTAGTAGTCTGCGACGCCGATAAGGCAAGCTTGTTGTGAACGATCAAAGTCGTCATAAGATTCGAACGTTATAGTTCTTTCATTCTTGCTAGCATCTAGATAGGTAATTTCAATCATATTTAAAACTCCTTTGTTTGATGATGACTTTATTTTACTCCTTGTAAAAGAGAATGTCAAGAAAAATGATTGCGCACGCAACTTTTTTTCTAAAATCATCTTAAATCAAGAAATCCAAACCAGTTTCCAAGCTTTCTTCGACAGCCTTCTGTAGAGAGGCCAGTGTCTTTTGCCCATCACTTGTCAGGCAGATAAAGCTAGAACGTCTATCTTGATCACAACACATGCGACTAAGCAGACCGCAATTTTTAGCTTCCAAGCGAGCCACCATCCGAGAAACAGCGCTCGGGCTCAGATGAAGTTTATCTGGCAGGTCAATCTGGCGTAGAGATTTTTCTTGGGCCAAGTCCAGGTAGTAGAGCAGGTAAAACTCTTTCAAGGTCAGACTTTGCTCGCTCTGCTGGGCAATTGTCTCTTCCAAGAGACTTTCAATTTCTTTCTGACGCCGATTGAAGTCAAACCATTTTTCCAAATAGGTCATAGTATCTCCTTTCTTTTTAGAATTATAAATAGAAGAAAGTCCATTCACGGACGATCTATACATCACAAGATGATTGCGCATGCAATAATTATACTACTTTTCAAAAGAGCTGGCAAGAAGGACGCAGGCATCTTTTATCCTGAATCATGCCTATTTTCACAAGTCAAGAATTGTTTGTATCCCCTTTCCTGTCTAATTTTCATCATCTCTTGTGCATTTCCTTGAAATTTTCTGAAAAAAGAGTAAACTGGTATGCAAGAAGTCTATTTCGTGGAGTATAGGATGAAATTATATGTTCAATTAATGATTCTCTTTGTGATTTCTCTAATCGGAGAGGGGATCTCTAGTTTCTTTCATTTGCCCATCCCGGGCAGTATTATCGGCTTGATTATTCTCTTTTTAGCCCTACAATTCAAGTGGCTGAGAACTAGGCATGTCAACATGGTGGGGAATTTCTTGCTGGCCAATATGACCATTCTCTTTTTGCCACCAGCAGTGGGAATCATGGAGAAGTTTGATGTGATTGCTCCCTATCTTTTGCCAATTGTTTTGATTATCTTTTTTGCAGCAGTCATCAATATTATCCTCATTGCTTTGGTGGTTCAGTTTATCAAACGACGGTTTGAGGGAGATTATGAGAAAGGAGATGCCAAATGAGTGAATTTGTTTCCAATCCCCTGTTTGGGCTAGCCCTGTCTATCCTAGCTTATCTAGTAGGAATGCTGATTTACAGACGTTTTCCCCATCCATTGACAACGCCCTTGCTTTTGTCAGCTGTTTTCATTATCATCTTTCTAAAGGTGACGGGGATTTCTTACCAAGATTACTACCAGGGTGGGGTTTATCTGAACAACTTGATTGTCCCATCGACCGTGGCTCTAGGGATTCCGCTTTATAAGAGTTTTCACTTGATGAAGCACCATGCTCGGAGTATTCTCTTTGGAAGTCTGTTAGCGGTAGTGGTCAATACCTCTTTCACGGCCCTTGTAGCTAAGATTTTTGGAATGGACTTTTTCCTAGCCATTTCACTCTTTCCTAAGTCAGTGACAACCGCCATGGCAGTAGGAATTACAGAAAAATTGCAAGGTTTGACGACTGTGACCTTGGTCGTTGTAGTCGCAACTGGGATTTTAACCAGTGTCATCGGACCAACACTTTTGAAGTGGTTGAAAATTGACGACCCAGTAGCTGTTGGTCTTTCCCTTGGAGGAACAGGTCACGCAGTTGGAACGGGAACAGCCTTTCGATACGGTTCTGTAGCAGGAGCCATGGGTGGTTTGGCTATCGGTGTCACCGGTATTCTCTATGTCTTTGTCAGCCCTATTGTAGCCAGTTTGATATTGAGTTAAAAAGCAAGGAATTTGGGTTCCTTGCTTTTTAAAATCGTATGTTATAGAATACTACTTTTCTTTGTTTAAGTGAATGACTTGGTCGTAGTGTTTTAAGTCTTCTTCTGTGTAGTGGTGAATGACTTCTATGACTGTCTGTGGTAGGGAGAAGAGCAAGTCGCTAATTTTTCTGCTATTTTCCGAGTCAAGATTGGCCTTAATCTCATCTGCTAAGATGAGTTGGCTATCATGGTAGAGGGCGCGAGCGATTTCGAGGCGTTGTTTCTCGCCACCAGACAGACTATCATTGCTGAGCGTTCGATTTTTCAAATGTTCTAATCCTGTTTTTTTGAGGATGTAAGTTAAGTGTTCCTCCTTTTTATCCAGTCCTAGAAGGATATTGTCTTCCAGAGATAGCGTGTCAAAGTAATGGCTATCTTGGAGGATATAGGAACTAAAGCTTGTGATTTCTTGACGTGACAGGTTTTGACCAGCAAAGCTAATCTGTCCACTTGTTGGTGTCTCTTCTCCATGAATGATATTGAGCAGGGTTGTCTTACCAGAGCCACTTTCCCCGATAATGGCAATTTTTTCTCCTTGCTTGATGTGCATGGAAATCGGAGACAAGAGGATATTCCCATCTTTTTCTAGGGAGATGCTCTTAAGCTGGATAGGGAAAATGTTTTCTATGCTTCTAGGCGAGATGAAGTCAGACTGGCCTAAAAGTTTTTGGTATTTATTGAGAAGAGTTCGATTCGCTTTTCGGGTGTTGGTAAAGTAAGCCAACTCTTGGAATTGATAGCCGATATTATGAGAAACCAGATAGATGGCCACAAAACTCGCCGCATCTAAATAATTATAGTAGGTCATAAAGCCACCGATGACGATTGGTGTGACAGAACAAAAGGCATCGATGCTATTGATAAAAAGACTGTTTAAAGTTCGTTGTTTTTCATAGTTGATTTCGGCATCCAGACTGGTTTGTAATTGCTTTTGGTAGCGAGCAAAAAAGAAATCTTGTCCCTGATAATGGCGAATTTGTTGGCTGCCACCAATAAAATTTGTCAAGCTTGATAAGTAGCTCTGGTTAACAGTTGACCGCTTTTCAGAAAGTGAATCCAAGCGCTTTGATCCGATAGCACTGCAGAGTACAGGAAAGGAGTAGAAGAGGATGAAAATCAAGCCTAAGTAAAAATTGGTCCACAAGGCATAGAGAATGGACACAGTGGTGAAACCAAGAGAAGAAATGATGATGACGGTTGGCTCGATATAGCTTTCTTCTAGTTGCTTGACGTCGTTTTCTAGGTCAGACAAAATATCCTTTTCATCAATCTCATAACTGCTTAAAAATCGCTTGAAAATAGCACTCTTGATTCCATATTTAAAGTCAGTAATCAAACGGGCGTAGTAATAGCGTTTCCCAGCTAAGCCTAGTAATAGAATGAGGTTTCCAAGGATTCCCAAAATCAAAACTTTCCAAAGAAGGCCTAGTTCTTGATTGGTAAAACTAGCAACAATATTCTGAACAAGGGCTGGCGTGATAATTGCTTCCAGCCAAGTAATGGCAATAGAAAAGAAGTAAAGTACGAGGTGCTTCTTAGTAACAAATCTTCTCAGCATAAAGAGTTGACCTCCCTATCGATATACATGTAATCAGTTTTAAAGTCATTATACTCCTTTTTATTAAATACTTCATATAAAAATAAAAATGTAGGTGTTGAAGACGAAAAAAGCCTAGCGAGTTATTGTCGCTAGACTCTGATATTATTGCAAATTAACCTTGTTTTTCAAGATATAGTAGGTTCCGAGATAAAAGATAGCTATGAAAATGAGTTCTTCAAAAATGCCCGTACTTGCTCCCATATAGAAATTATCATTAAATCCTGCAAGTGAATTGACATAGAAGTTCGCACTGGTATTGAAGAAGACTTCAATAAAGCCAATGACGATTTGGATCCCAATGTAGGCTGCAACAGCGAGTGCTGTGCGGTATTCGTTGAAAAGTTGTCCAATGGAAATAGCCAAGTAGATGCAGAGGATACTGGAAATGGTATTTAGTAGGAGGGATAACCCCACAAGAGAGAGTTGAGGAAGGTATGTTCCTAGAAGTGGAATCAAGTCATAATTTAACATCCATTCTGGAACCGTTATAGTCACAATAAGAAAAGCACTTAGAGCCAGTACAGCCGAGCTAAGTATAGACCAGATGAAGGCTCCAACTAATTTGGCTGTGATGATATAGTGCTCAGAAACTGGCAAGGTCAAAGTCAGATAGCCTTGGCGGTCATATACACTTCCTTTGAAGCGTTTGATAATCAAGAAAAGAGTTGAAATCCCAAGTGTAATTATCAAGCCACCAAAGACGAGAGCCAGAAAGACAAATAGGAAAGGTTGGCTATCTTTGAAAGATACATAAGAATAGTAGTGTCCTTGCATTCCTAGAGGAACGGAAAGGACTAGAACAGCAGCGTAAAGGGCTAAATACCACTTGTTAACATTTTTAAATTCGTAGCGAACTAAATTCCAAAACATAATAATCTCCTTTGCTTAGGCCTTAAATTCCTGACGGAAGAGCTGGTCAATGGATTCACCAGACTCATAGCGAATATCATCTACATTTCCTTGACGGACGACTTTTCCATCCTTAAGGAAGACAATTTCATCCAAGATTGGCTCGATATCAGAAATCAAGTGGGTAGAAATCAAAACGGTAGAAGTTGGGGAGTAGTTGTTGATAATGGTATTGAGGATATACTCACGGGCTGCTGGATCCACTCCACCAATAGGTTCGTCCAGAACGTAGAGGCGGGCATCACGGCTCATAACCAAAATCAGTTGTACCTTTTCCTTATTCCCTTTTGATAATTTCTTAAGACGACTATTTTCATCAATACCCAGGTCTGAAAGTAGATGATGGGCACGTTCAAGATTGAAATCTTTATAGAAGGTCTTGAAGTAGGTTAGGGCTTCTTTGACCTTCATTTGCTCATTGAGATAGGTCGTATCCGGCAAATAAGCTACGATGGCCTTGGTTGCTGGACTTGGGTCCATGTCGTTGATGAGGACACGTCCTTGATCTGGTTGCAAGAGGCCATTGATTAGTTTAATCAGGGTTGTTTTTCCTGAGCCGTTTGGCCCAAGGAGACCAACAATTTTTCCAGCTGGGATGTCAAGAGAAACATTTTCAAGGGCTGGGGTTGCTCCATAAGATTTGGATACATTTTCAAATGCTAGTAATGACATAGGCTTAAACTCCTTTAATATAATCGCCGACTACGCCTGGTAGTTCTTCTTTTTCATAGCCAAAATGGGTCATGGAGGAAACGAAGTGTTCCAATTCTTCTTCTGATAATTGTTTGCGCGATTGGGCGATCAGTTCCTTATCCTCAGTCACAAATCGTCCAGTTGTGCGCTTGCTGTAGACAAATCCTTCTCGTTCAAGATCTGACAAGGCTCTTTGGATGGTGTTTGGATTGACACCGGCCTCGCTAGCTAGCTCTCTCACGGTTGGAAGTTGTTGATTGGGTTCTAGTGTATGGGAAACAATCTGAAGCTTGATTTTTTCCATAATCTGTAGATAGATGGGTTTTTTGTTGTCAAATGTCCAGGACATCTTGGTCTCCTTTCTTTTATCCTTTTGTCTTAATTAAATAATACAACAAAACAAAAAACTTGTCAAGCAAAAAGAAGAATTGTTTTGGGAATCGTTTAAAAAATGGTATAATGAAAAGAAAACGATAAGGAGGGAAAGGATGCGTTGTCCAAAATGTGGGGCTACCAAGTCAAGTGTTATCGATAGTCGCCAAGCAGAAGAAGGGAACACCATTCGTAGAAGACGTGAGTGCGATGAATGCCAGCACCGTTTTACAACCTACGAACGGGTAGAAGAAAGAACCTTAGTGGTTGTTAAAAAAGATGGCACGCGGGAACAATTCTCCAGAGATAAAATCTTTAATGGGATTATCCGCTCAGCCCAGAAACGTCCTGTGTCAAGTGATGAAATCAACATGGTAGTCAATCGTATCGAACAGAAACTCCGTGGTCGAAATGAAAATGAAATTCAAAGTGAGGACATTGGTTCACTCGTCATGGAGGAGTTGGCTGAGTTAGATGAGATTACCTATGTACGTTTTGCCAGTGTCTATCGTAGTTTTAAGGATGTCAGTGAGTTAGAGAGCTTACTTCAACAAATCACCCAGTCCTCTAAAAAGAAAAAGGAAAGATAAATGAAGCCAATTGACCGTTTTTCTTATCTAAAGAATAATCGGGTGTCGCAAGATACCTCATCTCTGGTACAGTGCTACCTCCCGATTATCGGTCAGGAGGCACTGAGCCTTTATCTTTATACAATCAGTTTTTGGGATAACGGCAGAAAGGAATATCTTTTTTCAAGTATTCTCAACCATCTTAACTTTGGAATGGATAGACTGCTAAAATCCCTGAAAATCCTATCTGCTTTCAATCTCTTGACTCTCTACCAAAAGGGGGATGTTTATCAGCTAGCCCTCCATGCTCCTCTATCTAGTCAAGACTTCTTGGAGCATCCTGTTTATCGCAGACTTTTGGAGAAAAAGATTGGCGATGCAGCTGTGGAGGATTTAAAAGTTGAAAGTGCTGATGGTGAAGAAATACCTGTCTCCCTCAATCAAGTCTTTCCAGACTTGGCAGAACTGGGAAGTCAAGAAGACCTTGGTCTCAAGAAGAAAGTGGCCAACGATTTTGACTTGGACCATTTTCGTCAGCTTATGGCTAGAGATGGGCTTCGTTTTGCGGATGAGCAGTCCGATGTCTTAAACCTCTTTGCCATTGCTGAGGAGAAGAAATGGACTTGGTTTGAAACCTATCAATTGGCCAAGTCAACAGCTGTTTCCCAGGTCATTTCAACCAAACGCATGCGGGAAAAAATTGCTCAAAAACCAGTTTCCTCTGACTTTAATCCTAAGGAAACAACCATTATCAAAGAAGCCAAAAGTAAAACTGCCCTGCAGTTCTTGGCAGAAATCAAACAGACACGCAAGGGAACCATTACCCAAACAGAAAGAGAACTCTTGCAACAGATGGCTGGCTTGGGCTTGCTGGACGAAGTCATCAATATTATTCTCTTGTTGACTTTTAATAAGGTGGATTCGGCAAACATCAATGAGAAATATGCCATGAAGGTAGCCAATGACTACGCCTATCAAAAAATTCATTCGGCAGAAGAGGCAGTCTTGCGCATCCGTGAGCGAGGGCAGAAGAGCCAGGCTCAAAAGGCTAGTAAACCGAGTCCTACCAAGTCCAATGTACCCAAGTGGAGTAACCCAGATTATAAGAATGAAACCAGCGAGGAAACTCGTCTGGAACTAGAACGTAAGAAACAAGAACTATTAGCTCGATTAGAAAAAGGAGGAGATTAGATGGAAAGTGTCGGAGACGTACTCAAACGTCAACCTAGCCGTTTTCATTATCAAGATTTGGTCCAGAAAATCATGAAGGACCCTGATGTTGCGGCCTTTATCCAGCAAGAATCCCTCAGCCCAGAGGAATTGAATCGCAGTATCTCCAAGTTTAATCAATACATCACTGAGCGCGACAAGTTTCTTCGTGGTGATACGGATTATATTGCCAAAGGATACAAGCCGATTTTGGTTATGAATCATGGCTATGCAGATGTTTCATATGAAGAAACTCCTGAACTAATTGCGGCTGAAAAAGAAGCGGCGATTAAGAACCGTCTCAAGTTAATCAATCTGCCAGCCAGTCTCAGGAAAGCTAGTTTAGCTCAAGTTGATTTGGATGATTTGGAGCGCTTGCCAGTTTTTGAAAAGCTATTAGCCTTCGTGGAACAATATCCGACTATTCGAAAAGGTCTTTACCTATATGGAGACTTTGGTGTGGGTAAAAGTTTCATGGTGGCTGCCTTAGCTCATGATTTATCAGAAAAACGTGGTGTTTCATCCACTCTCCTCCACTATCCTAGCTTTGTCATAGATGTCAAAAATGCTATCGGTGATGGCAATGTTAAGACCTTGGTGGATGAGCTTAAGCTTTCTGAAGTCTTGATTTTAGATGATATTGGTGCCGAGCAATCAACACCTTGGGTGCGTGACGAAATCCTGCAGGTCATTCTCCAATATAGGATGCAGGAAAATTTACCGACCTTTTTCACGTCCAACTTCGACTTTGAAGAATTGGAGCAGCATTTCGCTAAAGGGAAACATGGAAATGACGAAACCTGGGAAGCCAGACGCGTCATGGAACGCATCCGTTATTTGGCTGAGGAGACTCGTTTAGAAGGAGTGAACCGCCGATGACAGAAACAATCAAATTAATGAAGGCTCACACTTCAGTGCGCAGATTTAAGGAGCAAGCCCTTCCTCAGGAAGACTTGATTGAAATCTTGACAGCAGCCCAGATGGCCTCGTCTTGGAAGAATTTCCAATCCTACTCTGTGATTGTGGTACGAAGTCAAGAGAAGAAAGATGCCTTGTATGAATTGGTACCTCAAGAAGCCATTCGCCAGTCAGCTGTTTTCCTTCTCTTTGTCGGAGATTTGAACCGAGCAGAAAAAGGAGCCAAGCTTCATACTGATTCATTCCAACCTCAAGGTGTAGAAGGTCTCTTGATTAGTTCGGTCGATGCAGCTCTTGCTGGACAAAATGCCCTGCTGGCAGCTGAAAGTTTGGGCTATGGTGGTGTGATTATTGGCTTGGTTCGATACAAGTCAGAAGAAGTGGCAGAGCTTTTTAACCTGCCTGACTACACCTATCCTGTCTTTGGGATGGCACTAGGTCTTCCAAATGAAGAACATGAAGTCAAACCTCGCTTGCCATTGAATCAGGTGGTGTTTGATGAAGAATATCAGGAACAAACAGTTGATGTGATTGAGGCTTATGACCGTGTACAGGCTAACTATGCTGGGGCGCGTGCGACTACAAGCTGGAGTCAGCGTCTAGCAGAACAGTTTGGTCAAGCTGAGCCAAGCTCAACTAGAAAAAATCTTGAACAGAAGAAGTTATTGTAGAAAGTGAGAAATTATGGCCCTACCAACTATTGCCATTGTAGGACGTCCCAATGTTGGGAAATCAACCCTATTTAATCGGATCGCTGGTGAGCGAATCTCCATTGTAGAAGATGTCGAAGGAGTGACACGTGACCGTATCTATGCGACGGGTGAGTGGCTCAATCGTTCCTTTAGCATGATTGACACAGGAGGAATCGATGATGTCGATGCTCCTTTCATGGAACAAATCAAGCACCAGGCAGAAATTGCCATGGAAGAAGCCGATGTTATCGTCTTTGTCGTGTCTGGTAAGGAAGGAATTACCGATGCAGACGAATACGTAGCCCGTAAGCTTTATAAGACCCATAAACCAGTTATCCTCGCAGTTAACAAGGTGGACAACCCTGAAATGCGAAATGATATCTATGATTTCTATGCCCTCGGTTTGGGTGAACCATTGCCTATCTCATCTGTCCATGGTATCGGTACAGGGGATGTGCTAGACGCTATCGTAGAAAATCTTCCAAATGAATATGAAGAAGAAAATCCAGATGTGATTAAGTTTAGCTTGATTGGTCGTCCTAACGTCGGAAAATCAAGCTTGATCAATGCTATCTTGGGCGAAGACCGTGTCATTGCCAGTCCAGTTGCTGGAACAACTCGTGACGCCATTGATACCCACTTTACAGATACAGATGGCCAAGAGTTTACCATGATTGACACTGCTGGTATGCGTAAATCTGGTAAGGTTTATGAAAATACTGAGAAATACTCTGTCATGCGTGCCATGCGTGCTATTGACCGTTCAGATGTGGTCTTAATGGTCATCAATGCGGAAGAAGGAATCCGTGAATACGATAAACGTATCGCAGGATTTGCCCATGAAGCTGGTAAAGGGATGATTATCGTGGTCAACAAGTGGGATACGCTTGAAAAAGACAACCACACTATGAAAAACTGGGAAGAAGATATCCGTGAGCAGTTCCAATATCTACCTTACGCACCGATTATCTTTGTATCCGCTTTGACCAAGCAACGTCTCCACAAACTGCCTGAGATGATCAAGCAAATCAGCGAAAGTCAAAACACACGTATCCCATCAGCTGTCTTGAACGATGTGATTATGGATGCTATTGCCATCAACCCAACACCGACAGACAAAGGAAAACGTCTCAAGATTTTCTATGCGACTCAAGTGGCAACTAAACCACCGACCTTTGTTATCTTTGTCAACGAAGAAGAACTCATGCACTTTTCTTACCTGCGTTTCTTGGAAAATCAAATCCGCAAGGCCTTTGTCTTTGAAGGAACACCGATTCATCTCATCGCAAGAAAACGTAAATAAAAAAGCAGAATCTGGAATGACATTTCCAGATTTTTTTGATAAAATGAAGGTAAAGAAAGCGCTAACAAAGAGAGGTGTCGATAATGAAACTGTCGTTTAATCAATTGATACTCTTATTTCCTTGTTTTTACTTTTTCTATTGGATAGACAATGCTGATAGAAACAGTAAGTTTTTCCCCATCATCTACTATTTCTACTGGATTTATTTTTCCCTTTTAGCTCTGTTTAGTCTGGATCTGACAATTTTTTCATTCTTATTTTTCCCTATTATTCTCAACCATGAATCAGATATGAGTTCTTGGGGTGTTTGGTTGCTGTTGATAGTCCTATCTCTAGGAAGTGACTGGCTAGACTACATCTTTTTCAAAAAAATGTTTCGCTTGAGACGGGAACTGGGGAAGTCTAAAGATGGAAGGCATTGATTTATATTGGTAAGAACATTTAATAGAATGAAACTAAAGAAAACAATTTTAAAGAGGAGGTGTCGCTGATGAGATTGTCCTTTAATTGGTTTCATTTGATACTCTTATTTCCTTGTTTATATTTTTTCTATTGGATAGACAATGCTGACAGAAACAGTAAAATTTTCCCATCTTCTACTATTTTTACTGGATTTATATTTCTCTTTTAGCTCTGTTTAGCTTGGATATGACAATTTTTTCATTCTTATTTTTCCCTTTTGTTCTAAATCATGAATCAGATGCTAGTGCTTGGGGTTTTGGGTTGCTTTTGATAGTCTTATCTCTAGGCAGTGACTGGTTAACCTATATCTTTTTCAAAAACATGTTTCGCTTGAGACGAGAACTAGGGAAGTCAAAAGGTGGAAGGTATTGATTTATATGGTTTTTATTGATAGGAGGTAGCTTATGACACGTCTAAAATCATTTATTACACAATATTCTAAATTCTATATTGGTTTAGTTCTGCTGATCTGGCTGGCTTTCTTCTTTCTTCCTTGGGATAAACCAGTTCTGGGAATATCTATCAATCTCTTAATCATGCAGAAAGTTTTACTAGTTTTTGGTATTCTGTCTATTTTGATGGCCTTGCTGTCCAAGAAAGTCAGTCTCTTTGTTTTTGGATTGATCTGCTGTTTTTCTCTTTGGATTAATCTATTTATCCTATTTGCGATTTTGCCGATTTTTGGCAATTAAAGTATCATAAAAATCAGAGAGGTTAGCTTGGAAACTAGCCTCTTTTTCCTTTTCAAAATGGGGATTCTTCCTTGAAAATAATCAGTAATTGTGCTAAAATTAAAAGAACATTCTAAAATATTCGGAATTTAAAGTAAGGAAAAACATGGCTAATATTTTAAAAACAATTATCGAAAATGATAAAGGAGAAATCCGTCGTCTGGAAAAGATGGCTGACAAGGTATTCAAATATGAAGACCAAATGGCTGCTTTGACTGATGACCAACTAAAAGCAAAAACAGTTGAATTTAAAGAACGTTATCAAAATGGAGAATCACTGGATTCATTGCTTTATGAAGCATTTGCGGTTGTCCGTGAAGGTGCTAAACGTGTCCTAGGTCTCTTCCCATATAAGGTTCAGGTCATGGGGGGAATCGTTCTTCACCATGGTGACGTGCCAGAGATGCGTACAGGGGAAGGGAAAACCTTGACTGCGACTATGCCGGTATACCTCAATGCCCTTTCAGGCAAAGGGGTTCACGTAGTTACGGTCAATGAATACCTATCCGAACGTGACGCGACTGAGATGGGTGAATTGTATTCTTGGCTTGGCTTGTCAGTAGGAATTAACTTGGCTGCTAAATCTCCAATGGAGAAAAAAGAAGCCTATGAGTGTGACATTACCTACTCAACCAACTCAGAAATTGGATTTGACTACCTTCGTGATAACATGGTCGTTCGCGCTGAAAACATGGTACAACGTCCGCTTAACTATGCCTTGGTCGATGAGGTTGACTCTATCTTGATTGACGAGGCGCGTACACCTTTGATCGTATCAGGTGCTAACGCAGTTGAAACTAGTCAGTTGTATCACATGGCAGACCACTATGTAAAATCTTTGGACAAAGACGACTACATCATCGATGTGCAGTCTAAGACTATTGGTTTGTCTGATTCAGGGATTGACAAGGCTGAAAGCTACTTCAAGCTTGACAATCTCTATGACATCGAAAACGTAGCTCTTACTCACTTTATCGATAACGCCCTTCGTGCCAACTACATTATGCTTCTCGATATTGACTATGTGGTGAGCGAAGAACAAGAAATCTTGATCGTTGACCAATTTACAGGTCGTACCATGGAAGGTCGTCGTTATTCTGATGGATTGCACCAAGCCATTGAAGCCAAAGAAGGTGTGCCAATTCAGGATGAAACTAAGACATCTGCCTCAATCACTTACCAAAACCTTTTCCGTATGTACAAGAAATTGTCTGGAATGACGGGTACAGGTAAGACTGAGGAAGAAGAATTCCGTGAAATTTACAACATTCGTGTTATTCCAATCCCAACCAACCGTCCTGTTCAACGTATTGACCACTCAGACCTTCTTTATGCAAGTATCGAAGCTAAGTTTAAGGCGGTTGTCGAAGATGTTAAGGCTCGTTACCAAAAAGGTCAGCCTGTCTTGGTTGGTACAGTAGCGGTTGAAACCAGTGACTATATTTCTAAGAAATTAGTCGCAGCTGGCGTTCCTCACGAAGTCTTAAATGCTAAAAACCACTATAAAGAAGCCCAAATCATCATGAATGCTGGTCAACGTGGTGCTGTTACTATCGCAACCAACATGGCCGGTCGTGGTACCGACATCAAGCTTGGTGAAGGAGTTCGCGAATTGGGTGGACTTTGTGTGATTGGTACAGAACGCCATGAAAGCCGTCGTATCGATAATCAGCTTCGTGGACGTTCAGGTCGTCAAGGAGACCCAGGTGAGTCACAATTCTACCTATCTCTTGAAGATGACTTGATGAAACGTTTTGGTTCTGAACGCTTGAAGGGAATCTTTGAACGTCTCAACATGTCTGAAGAGGCCATTGAGTCTCGTATGTTGACACGTCAGGTTGAAGCAGCGCAAAAACGTGTCGAAGGAAATAACTACGATACCCGTAAACAAGTCCTTCAATATGATGACGTCATGCGTGAACAACGTGAGATTATCTATGCTCAACGTTACGATGTTATCACTGCAGACCGT
Organism: Streptococcus sp. 27098_8_103; assembly: GCF_041432345.1. Taxonomy (GTDB): domain Bacteria; phylum Bacillota; class Bacilli; order Lactobacillales; family Streptococcaceae; genus Streptococcus; species Streptococcus mitis_BV. The sequence goes on along the minus strand of NZ_JAPVZK010000005.1, from coordinate 11,923 downwards.
GACTTGGCACCTGAAATTCAGGCTATGATCAAACGCACGATTGGTCGTGTCGTTGATGGTCATGCGCGTTCAAAACAAGATGAAAAACTAGAGGCAATTTTGAACTTTGCTAAGTACAACTTGCTTCCTGAAGATTCTATTTCTGTTGAAGACTTGTCAGGCTTGTCTGATAAGGCTATTAAGGAAGAACTCTTCCAACGTGCCTTGCAAGTTTACGATAGTCAAGTTTCAAAACTACGCGATGAAGAAGCAGTCAAAGAATTCCAAAAAGTCTTGATTTTACGAGTTGTAGATAACAAGTGGACAGATCATATCGATGCCCTTGATCAATTGCGTAACGCGGTTGGACTTCGTGGCTATGCTCAGAACAACCCTGTTGTTGAGTATCAGGCAGAAGGTTTCCGTATGTTTAATGATATGATTGGTTCGATTGAGTTTGATGTGACACGCTTGATGATGAAAGCACAAATTCATGAACAAGAAAGACCACAAGCAGAACACCATATCAGTACAACAGCGACTCGCAATATCGCTGCCCACCAAGCAAATATGCCAGAAGATTTGGATTTGAGCCAGATTGGACGGAATGAACTTTGCCCATGTGGTTCTGGTAAGAAGTTTAAAAACTGTCACGGTAAAAGACAATAAAATGAGATAGTTTAGAGGCGGATACCTTGTGAAAAGTAAATTTTTACTTGGTATCCGTTTGCTTTATAAGGAGATGAGTTATGGTATTTACAGCAAGAAGTCCTAAAATTAATATTGAAGAAGTTCGTGCCTTATCAAAATTAGAAGGCCAAGCTTTGGAGAGAAAATCACAGCGCGATCAAGAGCTAGAATCCATTATACGTGGAGAAGACCAGCGAATTCTCTTGGTAATCGGGCCATGCTCATCTGACAATGAAGAATCTGTCCTTGAGTACGCTAAGCGTTTGGCAGCTTTGCAAGAAGAAGTCGCAGACCGTATCTTTATGGTTATGCGTGTTTATACTGCCAAACCCCGTACTAACGGAGATGGCTATAAGGGCTTGATTCACCAGCCTAACGCGACAGAAGCGCCTAGCCTCATCAACGGCATCAAAGCCGTGCGCCATCTTCACTATCGTGTCATCACGGAAACAGGTATGACGACAGCTGATGAAATGCTTTATCCTGAAAATCTTCCTCTTGTGGATGATCTGATTTCTTACATGGCGGTTGGTGCCCGTTCGGTTGAAGACCAGCAACACCGCTTTGTAGCAAGTGGAGCAGATTTTGCGACTGGTTTTAAAAATCCAACTTCAGGAAATCTCAATGTCATGTTTAATGGGATTTATGCTGCTCAAAACAAACAAAGCTTCCTTTTCCTAGGAAAAGAGGTGGAAACAACTGGGAACCCGCTTTCGCACGCTATTCTTCGTGGAGCAACCAATGAGTATGGTAAGAATATTCCCAACTACTACTATGATAATTTGATGGATACTATTGCCCAGTATGAGAAAATGGGCTTGGAAAATCCTTTTATCATCGTGGATACCAATCATGACAACTCTGGTAAGCAATACATGGACCAGATTCGAATTGTCCGCCAGACCTTGATTAACCGTGATTGGAATGACAAAATCAAGCAGTACGTTCGTGGTTTTATGATTGAGTCTTATCTAGAAGACGGCCGTCAAAACGAACCAGAAGTATTTGGCAAGTCTATCACAGACCCTTGTCTTGGCTGGGAAAATACGGAAGCCCTTGTCAGAGAAATCTATCAAACGCTAGGAGAATAAGATGGCATTTATTGAAAAAGGTCAAGAAATTGATATTGAAGCAATCAAGGCAGAAACCCAATTGTCTGCGGAAGCCCTGCGACTAAAGGAGCGCCGTGATAGAGAATTGGCAGACATTATTTCAGGAGAAGATGACCGTATCCTTTTGGTGATTGGTCCTTGCTCTTCTGATAATGAAGAGGCTGTCTTGGAATATGCCCGCCGTTTATCCGCCTTGCAGAAGAAGGTGGCGGACAAGATTTTCATGGTTATGCGTGTTTATACTGCTAAACCTCGTACTAACGGAGACGGCTATAAAGGTTTGGTTCACCAACCAGATACCTCTAAGGCTCCAAGCCTGATTAACGGCTTGCAGGCTGTACGCCAGTTACATTACCGCGTGATTACAGAGACTGGTTTGACAACGGCAGATGAGATGCTTTATCCGTCAAATCTGGTCTTGGTAGATGATTTGGTTAGCTACCATGCTGTAGGGGCTCGTTCTGTGGAAGACCAAGAGCACCGTTTTGTGGCTTCAGGGATTGATGCACCAGTGGGAATGAAAAATCCAACCTCAGGAAATCTTGGGGTTATGTTTAACGGTATCTATGCCGCTCAGAACAAACAGACCTTCCTCTTCCATGGTCAAGAAGTTGAGACTTCAGGAAATCCCTTGGCCCACGTCATCCTTCGTGGCGCAGTTAATGAATATGGGAAAAATGAGCCTAACTTTTACTATGAAACTTTGCTAAATGCCATTGAACGCTATGAAGCCATGGGACTTGAAAATCCCTTTATCCTCATTGATACTAACCATGATAACTCAGGCAAGCAATATATGGAGCAAATTCGAATTGTTCGCCAGACCTTGCAAAATCGTGATTGGAACGAGAAAATCAAAAAGACGGTTCGAGGCTTTATGATTGAATCCTACCTAGCAGATGGTCGTCAAAACCAACCAGAGGTCTTTGGCTGCTCCATTACCGACCCTTGCCTAGGTTGGGAAAATACAGAGACCTTGGTAGAAGAAATCTATGCTACCTTGACAAAATAAGTGAAAAGGATGGAGTTGGGGGAATCTCAACTCCTTTTGATGAGAATGATAGTTGGACACGGAATTGACATCGAAGAATTGGCTTCGATAGAAAGCGCAGTTACACGACATGAAGGATTTGCTAAGCGCGTGCTGACCGCTAAGGAAATGGAACGGTTTAACAGTCTTAAAGGGCGCAGACAAATCGAATATTTAGCTGGTCGCTGGTCGGCTAAGGAGGCATTTTCCAAGGCTATGGGAACGGGTATTGGGAAGCTCGGTTTTCAGGATTTGGAAGTCTTGAATAATGAACGCGGGGCGCCTTATTTTAGTCAGGCACCATTTTTAGGAAAGATTTGGCTGTCTATCAGCCATACCGATCAGTTTGTGATAGCCAGTGTCATTTTGGAGGAAAATCATGAAAGCTAGTCCACATAGACCAACCAAGGCTCTGATTCATCTGGGAGCTATTCGACAAAATATTCAGCAAATGGGGGCTCATATCCCTCAAGGAACGCTCAAGTGGGCTGTGGTCAAGGCCAATGCTTACGGGCATGGGGCAGTAGCTGTTGCCAAGGCGATTCAAGATGATGTAGATGGATTTTGCGTTTCCAATATCGATGAAGCCATTGAACTTAGACAAGCTGGACTCAGCAAGCGAATCCTCATTTTAGGAGTTTCTGAAATCGAAGCTGTTTCTCTTGCTAAAGAATACGATATCGCCTTGACTGTGGCTGGACTGGAGTGGATTCAAGCACTCTTAGATAAGGAAGCGGACCTAACTGGATTGACAGTCCATCTCAAGATTGATTCAGGAATGGGACGGATTGGTTTTAGAGAGGCTAGTGAAGCTGAGCAGGCTCAAGATTTGCTCCAACAACATGGTGCTCGTGTTGAAGGGATTTTTACCCACTTTGCGACTGCAGATGAGGAATCAGATACCTACTTTAATGAACAGTTAGAACGGTTTAAAACTATTTTAGCTAGTATGAAAGGTCTTCCAGAGCTGGTTCATGCCAGCAATTCGGCAACGACTCTTTGGCATGCAGAGACTATTTTTAACGCGGTTCGTATGGGAGACGCTATGTATGGTCTCAATCCAAGTGGAGAGGTTTTGGATTTGCCTTATGACCTGACACCAGCCTTGACCTTGGAGTCTGCTTTAGTCCATGTCAAGACAGTTTCAGCTGGAGCTTGCATGGGCTATGGAGCAACTTATCAAGCGGATAGCGAGCAAGTCATCGCGACCGTGCCAATCGGCTATGCGGATGGTTGGACACGTGATATGCAGAATTTCTCCGTCTTGGTAGATGGCCAAGCTTGCCCAATCGTTGGGCGGGTTTCTATGGACCAAATCACCATTCGTCTGCCTAAGCTTTATCCACTGGGAACCAAGGTAACTTTGATTGGTTCTAACGGGAACAAGGAAATCACAGCTACTCAGGTAGCGACCTACCGTGGGACTATTAACTATGAGGTGGTTTGTCTTCTCAGCGACCGCATTCCGAGAGAATATTATTAGAAAAGAAAGGAGTGGAGCATGAATCTACATCAACCCTTGCATGTCTTACCTGGTGTGGGACCAAAGTCAGCAGAAAAATACGCCAAACTAGGAATTGAAAATTTGCAAGACCTCTTGCTCTACTTTCCTTTCCGTTATGAAGACTTCAAAACCAAGCAAGTATTGGAACTAGAGGACGGGGAGAAGGCAGTCCTATCTGGTCAAGTCGTGACTCCTGCCAGTGTCCAGTATTATGGATTCAAGCGCAATCGCCTGCGCTTTAGTCTTAAGCAGGGAGAAGTCGTTTTTGCGGTGAATTTCTTTAACCAGCCCTATCTGGCTGATAAGATAGAGTTGGGAGCAACTCTTGCTGTCTTTGGAAAATGGGATCGTGCCAAGGCTAGTCTAACTGGGATGAAGGTCCTAGCTCAGGTGGAAGATGACCTCCAGCCTGTCTATCGTTTGGCTCAAGGAATCAGTCAGGCAAGTCTGGTCAAGGTCATCAAGACAGCCTTTGATCAGGGGCTGGACCTCTTGATTGAGGAAAATCTGCCCCAGTCTTTGCTAGACAAATACAAACTCATGTCCCGTTGTCAGGCCGTTCGTGCCATGCATTTCCCTAAGGATCTGGCAGAATACAAGCAGGCCCTTCGCCGTATTAAATTTGAGGAACTCTTTTATTTCCAAATGCAGTTGCAGACGCTCAAGTCTGAAAATAGAGTTCAGGGAAGCGGTCTGGTCCTGAACTGGTCTCAGGAAAAAGTGACAGCAGTCAAGGAAAGCCTTCCTTTTGCTCTGACCCCAGCTCAAGAAAAAAGTTTGCTGGAAATTTTAACTGATATGAAGTCGGACCACCACATGAATCGTCTCCTGCAAGGAGATGTGGGTAGCGGAAAAACAGTAGTTGCTGGCTTGGCCATGTTTGCGGCAGTGACAGCTGGGCACCAGGCTGCTCTCATGGTACCGACAGAAATCCTAGCAGAGCAACACTTTGAAAGTCTACAGAGTCTCTTTCCAGACTTGAAACTGGCTCTCTTGACAGGATCCTTGAAAGCTGCAGAAAAAAGAGAAGTCTTGGAGACCATTGCCAAGGGTGAGGCTGATTTGATTATTGGAACCCACGCTCTGATTCAGGATGGGGTAGATTATGCTCGTCTTGGCTTGATTATCATCGATGAGCAGCACCGCTTTGGTGTAGGGCAAAGGCGTGTTCTGAGAGAAAAAGGCGACAACCCAGATGTCCTCATGATGACGGCGACTCCCATACCACGGACGCTGGCTATCACGGCATTTGGCGATATGGATGTTTCCATTATTGACCAGATGCCAGCAGGGCGGAAGCCTATTGTGACACGCTGGATCAAGCATGAGCAACTATCTCAGGTCTTGACTTGGTTAGAGGGGGAAATTCAAAAAGGTTCACAAGCCTATGTCATCTCTCCCTTGATTGAAGAATCAGAAGCTCTGGATTTGAAAAATGCTATTGCTTTATCTGAGGAATTGACGGCTCATTTTGCTGGTAAGGCAGAGGTGGCTCTTCTACATGGTAAGATGAAGAGTGACGAAAAAGACCAGATTATGCAGGAGTTCAAAGAGCGAAAAACGGATATTCTGGTTTCAACGACGGTTATCGAGGTAGGGGTCAATATTCCCAATGCGACCGTCATGATTATCATGGATGCCGATCGCTTCGGTCTCAGCCAGCTTCACCAGCTTAGAGGTCGTGTGGGTCGGGGAGACAAGCAGTCTTATGCAGTTCTCGTTGCCAATCCCAAGACGGATTCTGGGAAAGACCGCATGCGCATCATGACAGAAACCACCAATGGATTTGTCCTTGCGGAGGAAGATTTGAAAATGCGTGGTTCAGGTGAAATTTTTGGAACCAGACAGTCAGGTCTTCCAGAGTTCCAAGTAGCTGATATTATCGAAGATTTTCCGATTTTAGAAGAAGCTAGAAAAGTTGCTAGTTACATTAGTTCTATTGAAGGCTGGCAAGAGGATCCAGAGTGGCGCATGATTGCTCTTCATTTGGAAAAGAAAGAACATTTAGATTAAGCTTTCTCTAAGGAAAACTTAAGCTAGCTTTCAGGTTTGCCCCTTATACTAGAGTCATCAAAAAGAAACGAGGACTCTCATATGACAGTAACGATTAAAGTAAACTACCAAACCACTTTCCAAAAGAAAGAAGTAAAAAATTAAGATTGAAGAGAAGGAAGAAAGAGCGAAATGCTCTTTTTTGTTTCTAAAAGCACAATTTATTGAATCTAAAATAGCACACTGCGGATTCTAAAAAAATTCTAGAAATTATAGTAGATTGAATCTGGAATAGTACACCTAGTTTTCTAAAACATTTTTAGAAATTAGTTTGAATTCCGCGATCAATTTGTTCAGTTTTTATTTCATTTAACTATAATTTGACTTTCCTAATTTCTTTGTTCATATCTTATTTCAATACACTATATCTTAATATTTCAGAGCCAACATCTAGCATAACTAAAAAAACAGATTCTTCCATCTATTACGGAAAAATCTGTCATTGATTTAATGATTTACAAAAACTCCAACCACGGCTTGCGAATATTATCTTTGCTGGTTTCTCTATATTTTTTAGTTCTTATTTATGATGCTCTTTCAATAGTTCTTCAAACTCAGAGACAGTCATACCCAACTGTTGACTGGCAACTTCAGAAGGCAAAAGACCTTGACGGACTAGATTTAGTAGCATAGACAAACTTCCTTCAACTTTTCCACGCTCCAGTCCCTGTTCAATCCCTTCTGCCCTAGCTTGTTCCAAGGCATAGTCCTGCGCTAACAAGGCTTGTTCTTCTCGCATACGTAGTTGACTAAACATCTTCCTGTCCTCCTCGGACCAGCTCTTGTAGTCCAGCAGTTGGTCTGCCTGGCTGATGGCTCGCTCGGGTTCCTGAGTAAAGGGTTTATTCCCAAAAAACTCCAACCACGGTTTGCGAATGCTATCTTTGCTGGTTTCTCTGTATTTTTTTAGTTCCAAGAACGCCATCTTAACTAAATGGTTTTCCTGACCATTGTTGGTAATGGTTAAAACCTCACCTGTCGTGTCCTCACGCATACTGAAACTGTGAAAGGCTAGGTCATCTGAGAAATAATTACTATCCACAATAGCAATTGCGTATACTGGTGCGATGTGTTTGTAACTCTGGTGAGTGTTTCCTTCTTGTTGACGAATTTTTTCTAGATTTTGATTGACCTGACTGCATAGGTAAGCCCACAGGCGATTGATGAAAAAATTCTGATGATGCACTTGTATTTCGATAATAACCTGGGTGCCGTTGTCTAACTCCGCTAAAACGTCTATACTGGTATAGAAATCCTGCACTGAATAAGGTATGGAGGGTAATACGTGAATATTGCTTCCCTCCAAAATGGTCACATTTTTGGCTGGTAAGTCCAGCATATCGCGAATAAATTGACAAGTGATTTCTGGGTTGCTAAAAATCTTCTTAGCCACTAAATCATTGGTCGGGCTAATGCCCGGATGTCTGAGAATCATTCTTTCTCTCCTTTCATTATAGCACATTTTTACCTCTAGGTTGACTAGATTTAGTGCTTCTATCTATTTATTCGTAAAAAAGCGTAACTTCTCAAAGTAACTTCCCTCTCTCTCCCAAAACTGGAAGTTAGTTTTAGAAGTGACCCAATGAAAATCAAAGAGCAAACTAGGAAACTAGCCGCAGGTTGCTCAAAACACTGTTTTGAGGTTGCAGATAGAACTGACGAAGTCAGTAACATATATATACGGCAAGGCGAAGCTGACGTGGTTTGAAGAGATTTTCGAAGAGTATTACCCTTCTTTCTTGCATTGCTTTTCTAGATATGCTACAGTTGTGATAGCGATTACAAAATAAAAGGAGCATGCTATGAAAAATCCAGCTTTATTAGAAGAAATCAAGACTTATAGAGGACGGGATGAGGTCCCAGAAGACTTTGATGCTTTCTGGGATGAGGAAGTGAAAAAAGTTTCAACTCTTCCAGCCTACCAGTTGGAGGAAAGAAATTTCCACATTCCTCAAGTTAGTTGCTATGAGTTAACGTTTGAAGGAACCAATGAAGGCAAGGTTTATGCACGCGTCGTTCTTCCAAAGAGTGAGGAGAAGGTTCCACTAATCTTCCATTTCCATGGTTATATGGGACGTGGCTGGGACTGGGCCGACATGCTGGCCTTCACCGTGGCTGGTTACGGTGTTGTTTCCATGGATGTGCGGGGGCAGTCGGGTTACTCACAAGACGGCTTGCGTTCTCCTCTAGGAAATACAGTTAAGGGGCATATTATCCGTGGTGCTGTGGAAGGTCGGGATCACCTCTTTTATAAGGATGTTTATCTGGATATTTACCAGTTGGTTGAAATTGTTGCTAGTCTGCCTCAGGTTGATGAGGAGCGTCTTTCTAGCTATGGTGCTTCACAAGGAGGGGCTCTAGCCTTGGTTGCGGCAGCGCTCAATCCTCGGATTCAGAAAACTGTTGCCATCTATCCTTTCTTGTCAGACTTCAGACGAGTGCTTGAGATTGGCAATACCAGTGAAGCTTACGACGAACTTTTCCGTTATTTCAAGTTTCACGACCCCTTCCATGAAACTGAGGAGGAAATCATGTCGACCCTGGACTATATAGATGTGAAAAATCTTGCCCATCGTATCAAGGGTGAGGTTAAGATGATTACGGGCTTGGACGACGATGTTTGCTATCCAATTACCCAATTTGCGATTTACAACCGTCTGACCTGCGATAAAGCCTATCGCATCATGCCTGAGTATGCCCACGAAGCCATGAATGTATTTGTTAATGATCAAGTCTACAACTGGCTGTGTGGTAGTGAGATTCCTTTTAAGTATGTAAAATGATAAATGAGAGAGCCCAGTAGCTCTCTTTTTGTACAGAATCTAGTTAGCAAATATTCTAGTTCATATATACTTTGAAATTCATACTCTTCGAAAATCTCTTCAAACTACGTCAGCTTTATCTGTAATCTCAAAACAGTGTCTTGAGTAGCCTGCGGCTAGCTTCCTAGTTTGCTCTTTGATTTTTATTGAGTATGAGTTTTTTTCTGGGCTGTGGTGTCAAACAATTCATTTTCTATCTAGTTGGGTATAAGCTATTTCAATACATTGGAAAGCGTCTGTGAAATATGTTATAATTTATAAGAAAATATACAGTTTGGCTACAAATGAACATTTATATATAAGTTTATGTATAACTTAGTTTTTCTGATTAGGATAATATCTTATAAAAAACTATATTCCTGGAGATACAGTACTTAAATAGCATTTGTAAAGCAACAAAATAATCTATAGCTATTTTTATTGTAAGAATCAAAGTAGAGAGTGTTATGCTAATGGAAACTGTAATATTTTATTTTTTAGAATATACTTGGATAAATTAACTTTGAAAGTTAAAGTGAGGTAATGCATGTTTGTATGTTTAAAAGGTTTGGGAAAATTTCGTAAATCCAAAGCTTATGGTTTGGTTGGTTGTTTGACACTATCTGCAGTGATTGGATTAGCTGCACCAGACTTACCAGTTATTGGTGGTGGAGTCGTTGCTGCTGATGTTATTCAGGGTGGTAACGATATAAAAGATGTGGATGTTCATAGTAAATCTGCAGAAGGTGTTGCTATGACTTACACCACTTATGATAGCGGAACAAGTGGAAAACAAACGGCTTCTGGTAGTGGTGTCTTTGTAGCGCCAAATGTGATGGTAACAGTAGCTCATAACTACTATGATAAAAACCAAGAGGATAAGTCTGCAGTATTGCGTGGTGGGGAGTCTGCTCGTAGTTATGTGGTGATGAACTCAGAGACGGAAAAGAACAATAAAGTACCTACTTCTGGTGTATCGGAAACTCTTGAAAAAGACTCGATTCACTTGTATAACGGCAAAGACTTTGGTAAAGACTACAGCAACGACTTAGCAGTAGTGGTAACTAAAAAGCCTGTAGAAGCTATGACAGGTGGTGAGGACTCTCCAAGAGAGTTGAGTGATAAAGAGGTTTCTACGGGTGATAGCATCACTATGGTCGGATATCCCAATGATTTTTCTACTCCAAATTTAAGTAAAGAAAATAAAGCTCGATTGAAAGATGGTAAGGCTTATTCAGTCTCCACAACTGTGAGCAGTATCAATAAAGAGAGTGGTGCAGTCACTTATCATTCCTCAGCTTTAGGAGGTTTTTCAGGCGCTCCTTTGTTTAATGATAAGGGAGAGGTAGTCGGTATCCACCAGCACGGAACAAATACTTCAAACGCTCCTGAGAGTGAGCGTATTGGCGGTGGTACTATCTTTACGGACAAGCACAGAACTTGGATTCGTTCTATGATTGATAAATATGGTATAAAAGGTTGGTATACAGATGGTGCAAACCGTTACTACTATGATGAAAATCATATAGCTTTAAAAGATGTAGAGTCTGAGATTGACGGTGCTTTGTATAGTTTTGATGAAAAAGGTCGAGCTACTTTAGTAAAAGGTGAAGAAAAAGGTCGTGTTCTACTTCGAGTGGAAGATACTAAAGGAACTCCTTTGATTTCAGATAAGGTTGTTCAGGAAGGTCCTGTTGGAAGTGGCTTGAATTTTTATTTAAGACAAAATCCAGATTTCAAACAGTTAATAGCAACTTCCCCAACAGCTAAAGTTGTATCCTATAACGGAGTGCCAATTAACAAACTAGCAAGTGATACTACTTGGTCTGATGACTATGTCAGTAAGTTAGCTTTAGGTAATACAATTATAAGAGCGGTAGTAGATTCAGTAACTCCTCCATCTACCTCTTCTTCGGATTTTGCAAGAACGGAAGTTGGTAAAGTCGATTTGAGTGGTAAATCGAACTTACCTGTACCTAGTAAAGAGGTGTTACAAGCTCCGAATGGTTCAGAAAATTTTTATGCTACAACGCACATTCAAACGCCAGATGGGTCGGGGTCAGGTACTTTAATTGCACCAAATTTGGTGTTAACAGTCGCTCATAATTTCTTAACAGTTAAAGGTTCTGAGGTAGTTACTAAATCTGGTCGTACCAATACAGTGTATAAAGCAACTTTACCGAATGGGTTGTCTGTGAATTTTTCAGATGATGATATTGTTTATTGGAATAAGAAAGATTCAGTATTTGGATTTAAAAATGACTTAGCTTTGGTTCGATTAAAAGAAGAGGTAAAAGGAGTAACTCCTGTAGAGGTTGTAAAACGATCTTCGAAAGTTGCAGAGGGGGATTCAGTTTCGGTCTATGGTTTTCCAGATAACAAGCTAAGTCCAGTTTTAGATAGCAAAGTAGTAGGAACTACAGACTTCGGTTCTGGAATAGAGGGAATTAGCTATGGAGGTACGAAACCTGGAGCGTCTGGTGGTGGTCTTTATAATGATAAAGGTGCTTTAATTGGAGTTCACCAAAATGGTGTTGTAGGAAGCCGTAGTGGTGGTTTGGTTTTATCAAAAGAGCAGCTGGATTGGGTTCGTTCTTATATTGAGGGTCAACCAAAAGATCCTGTCTATGTGGAAGATAAAGAAGTGGAACCTTCTAAGAAGGATTCGGATAAGGATTTAGCTGGGAAATTAGATCCAAAAAAAGATAGTGGAAAAGAAGATTCTGGTATTTTAGGTACATCTGGTGACTTTGCG